>JASFVG010000001.1:0-38534 GCA_050049955.1 Anaerolineae bacterium
TACGCCGCGGCCACGCGCTGCCGCCACGGGCATCTCAATGCCTACCTGGGCGGCCGCACCATCGCTCGATGCAAGGCCTGCGACAACTGTGTCACACTGCCTCCCCTGCCCGTGCCCGACCTGCCCGACCAGGAGAAGCAGTTGCTGACCATTCTGCAATGCGTCGCGAACGCGCCGTGGGGTTGGGGGAGGCAGACGCTGATCCGAATCCTACTTGGCGACACGAAAGCGCGCCGCGGCAGGCGTGCGCTCCACGAGAAGGCCTGTGACCAGGCGGAGTTCGGCGTTCTCGACTTCCGCTCCAAAGCGGCGATCGGCGGGATGCTGGACGATCTTGAGCAAGCAGGCTTGCTGGCAGCAAGAAGACTGAAACACGGCGGCGAAGTGCTAGATCTGACGGTGCAGGGGAGGGCAGCACTGGCAGACGCCAGCGTGCCAGCGGTGTTTGTAGGCCCTGCACAGGAAGAAAGTTCCGGTGAATTTCCTAGGGTTTCACCGGATACAGCGGAGGCGGAACCGGATGTAGATGAGGTGCTTTACGCGACGTTGCGCGCGTGGAGGCTGGAACACGCACGCGAGCAGGGCGTGCCCTCCTTCGTGATCTTTCACGATAGCCATCTGCGGGCTATAGCCACACACAGACCGACCACGCCAGAGTCGCTACTCAAGGTGAAGGGTGTCGGCCAGGTAAAGCTGGAGAAGTACGGTGCCAGCATCATTGGGCTGGTACAGGAGCACGTGGGCAAGAAGGCAGACTGAGAGAGGAACGGCCCGTGCACAGGTATGAAGTGAACCGGCCTACCTACGACATCGTCGGTGGGTTGACCCGCTTTGATCAGCGGGACAGCGTCTTCTCCCGCGAGCGGCTGATACCCGGCAGCCCCGAGGAGCGAGCCTACCACACGTCCCACCCAGAGCTGGAGGAGATGGACGGGCGCCTGGCAGCCTTCATCCAGACGGTCGGGCAGCCTGAGAAGGCTAGCAGGCAGGAGGACGCCGCCCTCTACAGCGCCACCTTCGACCCCATCGCAGGCCTGGGGCTGCCCGATGTGGTTGACGGCCAGCTGGCTCCCAGGAAGGTGGAGGCTCACCCCGCGGGCATGGCATCGCGCATCAAGGCTATCGCCCGTCGCCTCGGTGCCGACGATGTGCGAATTGGTCCACTCAACCCTGCCTAGGTCTACAGCCATCGTGGCACGCCCCCCTTCTTTGCTGGCTACCGACCCAACCCGCCGCACTTCAGTGGTGTCCCCGAGGGATATGGCGACCTGCAGTACGGCGATCCTATCGATGTCCCCCATCCCTACGCCATTGCGATGGCCTTCTCGCAGGATCTGGACATTGTGCGGACGGGCGGTACGGCATTCTCCGATTTCGAGGTGGGGAGGGTCTACGCACAAAGCGCTCTGATGACTACCCAGCTGGCGGCCTACATCCGCGCCCTGGGCTGGCCCGCGCTCGGGCGCACCATCTACGCAACTATGGCGTGCAGGTCGTTCCGGTGGCGGTGGACGCAGGGCTGGGAGAGCTGGGGCGCTGCGGCTATCTGATTCACCCTCGATTGGGAGCCAATCTGCGCCTGACCTGCGTCACCACGGACCTTCCGATGGCGGTCGATGCGCCCGTTGACCTCGGTGTCCAGCACTTCTGCGAACGGTGTCTGAAGTGTGCGATGACCTGCCCGTCCGGTGCGATCTCCAGCGGGGACAAGGAGGTGGTGCGCGGCGTGCTCAAGTGGCAGATCGACCCGGAGAAGTGCTTGCTCTACTGGGGGCATCTGGGGTCCGCCTGCACGATTTGCCAGGCGGTCTGCCCGTGGTCGAAGCCACCCACGCTTGCTCACCGGCTGGTGGCCCAGATCGCCTTCAACGTGCCGTCAACCCACCGTTTCCTGGCGTGGGCCGACGACGTGGCCTATGGTGATCGGTTCAGACCAGCTGAGCCACCAGACTGGTGAGTGTCTTCTCAGCAGGGACGATGCGTGCCCGTCAGCGACTCAGCCAGTTGACGATGGCGACAATGAGGGGGGCTACGGCAATGGCGGGCAGGAGGTTACCCGCGCGGATCCTCTTCACCTGCAAGAGGCCCAACCCCAGCGCGAGCATCAGGACCCCCCCAGTCGCTGTCATCTCGGCCACCATGGGGTCGCTTAGCACCGCATCGGCCCAGCCCGCGCCCAAGGTCAGCCCTCCCTGGTAGATCAGGACGGTGAGCGCCGAGAAGATGACGCCGGGGCCGAGGGTCGAGGAGAAGGCCAATGCGGCGAAGCCATCCATCGTGGATTTGACCGCGAGGAGGGTATAGTCGCCCGTCAGCCCGTCCTGGATCGAGCCAAGGATGGTCATCGGGCCGACGCAAAAAACGAGGCTGGCCGTGAGGAAGGCGTGGCTGAAACGCGTTGCGCCGCCCGCGCCGGCCGCCGAGCCTCCGACAGTAGGTCCATCTCCTCCACCGGTGCGCTTCTCAATCCACTGCCCTACCTGATCGATTCCACGCTCAATGTGCAGCAACTCCCCTACTAGACCGCCCACCAGCAGACTACCCAGAACGATAAGGATGTTGCCGGTCTCCAGCGAGAGCTGCACGCCGATGACGATGGTTAGCAGTCCCAGGCCATGCATGATGGTCTCCCGCATTCTCTCGGGCAGGCGAGCCCCGAGCAACGTGCCCAGGGTGCCGCCAACTAAGACGGTGATCACATTGATGATGGTCCCGGTGGCGATCATAGGTTTCCTACCTTAGTCTTCTGCAGCAGCCCGTTCAAGTCTCCGAAAAGCGAGTCGGCACGGCTTCGAGAATTCTACCGGCAGGAAAGCAGAAGTCAATCAGTGTCTATCGTCCCTCAACGGGGTATCGCCGTAGGGTCAAAGGGCCAACCAAACCCATCTGTGGACAGACGCCGGGTGCACCCGCAGGCAGTCCAGCTTGTTTGGTTTGGTGCTCTGTACTATAATGCCGCCCATAATGCAAGATAGTGGTGATGGTATACTGACGAACACAGAAGAGCCGCGGCTCCTTGACCCTTCAGACACACAACCTCTCTCCCTCTCTCGCGCTTTTGGCGGTCGATCGTTGCTGCGGGAGATTCTGGAGACTGCCCTCCTAACGCTGATCATCTTCCTGGTTGTCAACACGCTGACGGGCCGTTCCCAGGTGCGCGGATCCAGCATGGAACCCACGCTTCGCGATGGGCAGTATCTGGTGGTGAGCAAACTGGCATACTGGCTCCGCCCGGCCGACCGTGGAGACATCGTGGTCTTTCGCCCGCCCAACAGCCTGTCCGACGACTACATCAAGCGCGTTGTCGGTCTACCCGGGGAACAGGTGAAGATCAGCAACGGGCAGGTGCGCGTGGATGGTGTGCCGCTTGAAGAGACTTACGTGATCAACCAGAGTTCCTATTCCGGATCCTGGAAGCTTGGGGACGACGAGTACTTCGTGCTCGGCGACAATCGGCGGAACTCGAGTGATTCGCACACCTGGGGGATGGTCCCTCGAGAGAACATCATCGGTAAGGCGTGGCTCTGCTACTGGCCACCGGAGGCCCTAGGGCCCGTGGAGCACCACGACTTCCCGAAGCCTGCCCGCCGGGGCTAGGAAAGCCATCGTAGTCACCGACATGAGCCACTTCGAAGGCACGGCCCACCCTGGCTAGGCCGGGAGTCTGCTGGCGGTGATTGGGAGGTGCGTGGGGAAGTCGTGCTGGTTGACCTACGACCGCATGTCGCCAGATCGTGCAAAGGAGTCCTGAGATGCGCGACGGCGTGAGCCCGAACGTACTGATGGTGGATTTCTTCACGCGCTATCATCGCATTTCGGGCAGTGTGGATGTTCGCTCGCGGAGGCTTGCGGACCAGCTCGAGGATCGCACGACGGACTTCATAGAGCTGGAGGATGCTTACGTCTCCCGCGTCGAGTATCCCGGGGATATCATCGCCAGCCAAGCCGTTTCTGTTCTGCGCAAGGAAACCATCTTGGTGGCAGTTGTGGCCCGCGAGGAGGACGGCCTCACAACCAGTCAGAGCTACGGCAGCTACCTGGGCCCCCATTTTCAGACAGCCTTTCTCATTGTCTCGGACTTCGAGGTGCAGGGCTACCTTCGGCTCTGGGGGAAGAGGCATCTACGCTCAGTGCTCACCAGCGGCAAGATGTTCGTGACGGTCCAGGATGGCACGATGAGATACTCTGGGCACCCGGAAGTCGAGTTCACCGGCGCCATCATACTGGTCAACAGAACACGCGTCGAGGCCATCTGGCAGGATGGCTGATTCCCAGCCTGTGACGTCAACGGAAGGAGCGAACGATGGCCAGAATCCTCGTGGTCGATGACGACACGGCACTGCTCGACATAGCCCGTGTGCTGCTGGAACATCAGGGCGGCCACGAGGCGGTGCTAAGCGCCGACGGGGAGGAGGCGTTGGCGATAGCTCGAGAGGATCCTCCCGATCTGGCCATCATCGATGTGATGATGCCGGGCATGACCGGATATGAGGTCTGCCGCCAGCTGCGCGCATCTCCGGAGACGTCTTCCATGCCGATCTTGGTCCTCACGGCCCGAGGCCAGCCTGTCGACCGGGCCGCAGCGCTGGAGGCCGGGGCCGATGAGCACGTTGCCAAGCCCTTCGAGATGTCTGACTTGCTCGATCGGGTGAATGAACTTCTGGAGTGGGGCACGAAAGCGGCGCGTTCCCGGATTGTGGTGTTGCTGGGTCTTCGAGGAGGCGTGGGCGTTACGACGCTGGCCGTCAATCTGGCCGCCACGCTGCTTCGCGAGGGGCGCGACAGCGTCTGCCTGGTCGACCTGTGTCCGTCCTCTGGACACGTTGCGCTCCAGTTGGGGCTCCGTCCTGAACCGAACTGGAGCAAGTTGGTATCCATCGCCACCCCCGATGCAAACGCCGTCGAGGGTGTCCTCATGGAGCACCGTTCGGGGCTTCGCGTCTTGGCGTCGCCGATTGTGCCTGTGGTGGGGGATGGGCTGGCACCAAGCACCGTAGATACCGTGCTGGGGACGCTTCAGAAGCGATTCGAGATCGTCGTCGTGGACACGCCGTCCATACTGAACGGGACAACCATGGCCGCGCTGGAAGCGGCTACCAACACCTGGCTCGTTATGGCCGCGGAACCGGCTTCAGTACAGACCATGCTGGGTACTGGGCGCGCCCTGGGCGAGCAAGCCGACAGGTTCTCTGTGATTCTCAACCAGGCCGTGCCGGGGCAGGCGGCCTCGCCGCGGGCGACGGAGCAGGTCCTCAAGCGCTGCCTCGCCGGCCACACACCGTTCGACCCGGGACAGGCACAGGCGCTGGCCCGGGGCCAACCCCTGGCTTTCGGAGAGCCGGACTCACCGCTGGCGAAGGCCATGAACGGGCTAGTCAAGACACTGATCTAGCGCGTCCCGGCCCCCGCTGCTCACCCCGAAGCCTTCCGTGCGTCAACGGTGCGATGACCATATGCGAACGCTCTGGTACTGCACCGAGACGGGCTCATCAAAGGCCCTTATCCACAGCCCCACATCGCCCTTGAGCCACGTGTCGTCCTCGACGGTTGCGGTGTACTCGTCGTTGATGGCGAAGGTACAGGAGCGCCCCTCGCAGGTCACACGCAAGCGGTTTCCCCCCTTGCGCCGGATGTGAGGGAACTGCTGCCACGGAGCCAGGAGGATCTCCCGGCTCCCGTCGATGCGCAGGACAGCGTAGTATCCATCCGCGCCTACCGCGAAGGCGTAGTAGTGCGAGGGATCCTGCGCACGGTAGGCCAGGCCGTAGCCGTACGAGCCGGATTCGGGGCCAGATATCGGGCGAGCGATGATCTCGAACGCGAAATCCTTGCCGGTCTGGTTCAGCAGCGTCAGCTCTGTGGTGTGGGCCGCCGCATCCAGGCGCCGGGGGACCACCGAATCCTCCCAATCAGGCATGCCGGACGGGCGGGGACTGTTCCAGCCGAGGGACAGGGCTGCAATCAGTAGAAGCGCGGCCGTCAGAGTTCCTGCCAAGAGCGCCACGCTGGCGCGCCAGAAGATCGGATCAACGCGCCTGTTCAACCCACGGCCTGCCCTCTCGTCAATCTGGCATCGCTCGTGTCTCAGCCTGGCCCTCCTCCATTCTGGTCGAGGAGAGATAGCCGCTTTCGCCGACGGCTAGCCACGCCTGCCGGCACAGCCTTCCTCCCAAGTGCAGCCTGCCGCTGGGCCTCCTCGTAGGAGCGCCGGAACTCCTCCACGAACAGCCCCGCAACCACAACGTCATGGATGATGAGCAGGTTTTCATCGTTGTAGGACTCGGCGCTGTTGGTGAAGTTGTATGAGCCCAGGATGACCGTCTCGTCGTCGATGATGATCACCTTGTGGTGCATGCTGTAGCGATTGCCGTCGGCGAGTATATCGTGGACCGCCTCTCGCAGTCGGTCGGCTTGGCTTCCGGACTGGTCCCAGTTGCGTGCCTCGATGATGCCCTGCACCGCCACGCCGGAACGGGAACGCTCGACCATCGCGTCGGCGATAGCCTCGCTGGTAAAGACGAAGGCGAGGAAGCGGATGCGCTCCTGTGCGGACTGGATCTCGGCCATGATCTGGTCGGCCACGGCGTCGTCAGGGGAGAAATAGCTCTCCAGCTCAATCGACCGCCTCCGTCCCTCGTCGGCTTCTACCGTGATGATCACGCGTGGGTTGGGCGTGTTGGTTGGCGATTCGGATCCAAAGAAACCCGCGACCATCTCGTTGAACTCGGTGGTGTAGTTTTCGGCGAGCGCGGGAGAGGCAATCAGGACGGCGTGGTTGTTGTTGTGGTAAGTGCCGCTTTCCGTAGGATTCCACGATCCTGTCCACACCCATTGGTCGTCGACAGTTACAAACTTGTGATGCATCCGGCCACTATCCAGAGGGTCCTCGAACAGGGCGATACCGGCCCTCCGAAGTCTGCCGAGTGCTGCGCTGTGAGCGTTGTCGCTCTCGGTGACGAGGCGCACCCGCACTCCCCGGCGCTCGGCCACTATGAGGGCTTGGGCCACGCTGTCCAGACTAAGGTCGTAGGCGGCCACGTTTACGCTTGTCTCCGCGTGCCGGATGAGCGACGCTAGGTCTTGGTCCAGGCCGTCGTGGTGAGGGGCTTGGGTGCCAGCGTGGTGGGGATTCGTGAAGTAGACGCGGATCCAGTCGCCCTGAACCCTCTCCCGGACAGAGTAATCTCCGCCCAAGGTGCCTAGGGCGTCGCACGCGAGCTGTGTCGCGGCCAGAGCGACAAATGCCAGGACAACGGCGCCCCTGATGGTGCCTGCATCGTGGGTCCGTTCCATGGCCCGGATTGTAGTCCGTCTGAACTGTGGGGCAAGCAGCAGTCGATAGCTGCGCAATCAGGGATGCAACGGACAAGGAGGACTCACTGGAGGCGCATGGAAGACAACGGCGTCAGGGCGTGGAATCACCCCAGAGCTGGGTGTATTGTGCCACGCGCCTCGGAACGACGGGCAGTTTGTCCTAGCAAGTCGTACCATCGACCCTGGGTCAACAGCACTCGGCATGGCGTCAGACGATGACGGCCTCCCGGATTGCCGGAAGACTCTGCGGATGATATGATCGGTTGCAGGAGTTTGGAGCGGGTTCTCCCAAGGTAGCTGGTTTCGATGCTGTGGCGGCCCGCCGGCAGCATCCTGTACAATTAATCCAGACCATGACTCACACTAAGGATACGCGCCGTCGTTTGGCGTGGTTTATCATCGTCGCCGTTGCGGCCTGCCTGGCCTGCGTGGCCGCCTCGACGCTCGCCATCAACCTCTCGCCGCGTGTGCTGCTTCTCTTGGTCGGCTTGGAGCCAATGGGCTCCCTGCAGACTGCGCTGCCGCCACAGGCACCGCCACTCGTCCTGACTGGCGAGCCCCTGGATCGTATCGAGGTACTCGTGCCGCCCCACGTGGAGCAGCCGCTTAGCCTCTCCCCCACGGAACTGGGGAGGCCGATGGTCGGCGATGCCTCAAGCCCGGGCATAACTACCTATTTGATCGCTGTCGATGAGGAGAGTCTCAACGGATTCTTGATGGAGCGATTCTTCGCGCAGGCGCTCGAAAGCGTCCGCTACCGCGACGTTGAGATCGATCTCAAGCCCCAGGGACTCGTTCTGTACGCCGACGTCCAGTTAGGTCTTCGCTGGCAGAGGATGGGGCTTCTGTTACTCCAGGAGGAGAACGCGCCAGCCCTATCGACTGCTGGGGTGGTGCTGAACCAGCAGCTCTACGCTGTGCCGAAAGAGAACTCGTTGGCGCGAGTGCTCCTACCCGCGGGTCGTCAGGCACAACGCGCGCTGTATGGATTGACCATTGTAGGGCCGCTGCCGGGCGAGGCGCGCGTAGAGCTGGCTCGCTTAGATCACGAGCAGCTGCAGATCGTGGCCCGTGCGACCTATGACGTTCCTCCTCAGCCCGACACGGGGTGGCAACCGCTGGAGCCCGGAGTGGAGTTACGGGAGATCGACGTCGCCGCACACCCAGACGGGCCGACGGAACGGCTGCAGATCGTTCGCCTGGACCCAGGCCAAGTGCTCTTTCGCGTCGGGTACGATCCAATCAACCCGAAGCGGGTCTCGGACTGGGGGAGGGACTTGCAGCCGTTGCTGGTCGTGAACGGTGCCTACTTTGCCCCGGAGAACGAAGGCAATCAGACCATCGGGCTGGTCGTCGCCAACGGTCAGCGCTGGGGAAGGCTGCTGGGGGCACACGCCGGGATGTTCGCCGTCACCGCCCGGGGCGATGTCAGTGTGCGATGGCTTCAGCAACGACCCTACGACCCAGCGGAACCCCTGAGCTATGCCATGCAGTCCTTCCCCGTCCTAGTGCGACCCGGTGGCATGATGGGCTTCCCCGCCGACGCCGACGAAGGCACGCCGGCTCGGCGGACGGTGGTGGCCCAAGACCGTCAGGGCAATGTCCTGCTCATCGTTGCCCCTCGCGGTCACCTCAGCCTGCACCAGGTGGCCGTATCCCTGGCCGGGGCAGATCTGGGGGTAGACATCGCGCTGAACCTGGATGGCGGGGGCTCCACCGGTATGTGGCTAGCAGCGGGTGAGGCGGCAGCTAGACCGGTAGCCAACACCGACTCGTACACCCCGGTCCCTTCGGTGATCTTGGTGGAACGCCGGTGATCCTTTCTGTGACGAAGCTGACGCCGGGTGACCGGGGCGTCTTGCGCAGGACGACTGTGCCTTTCTCCCCAAGGTCATCGCCGCACCAACGCCAATTGACCACGCATGTGAGCGACGGTATAATGATCCACCAGTAGCCCCTCTGCGCTCTCGACGCAAGCCGACCCCGCAATGGCCATGTTCGGAGTGTAGAGAGGCTCTCCAGGTTTGGAGGATACAGGCTGTGGAATGGGCCGCGGTCACGCCTAGAGGTGCGAAATGCAGATCACCAAGGTTGAAGTGGTACCCGTTGAACTGAAGCTGCGGCTTCCCTACCGCAGTGCCTACCACGCTGAGCCGGTTGAGAGCATCACGGCGGTATTTGTACGCATCGAGACGCGGCAGGGCGCCCAGGCGTGGGGCTGCGCTGCCTTCGACCCGGCCGTCACCGGGGAGACGAAGGACGCTGTCGTGCGTGCGTGCAGGTCGTGTGCTGAGCGGTCCAAGGACCTCAATCCGCTGAGTATCGAGTTTGCCCTTGATGAGCTGGCCGAGCTGACCCAGGGCACGCCGTCGGCCCTATGCGCCTTTGACCTTGCATTCCACGATCTCCTCGGGTTGGCCGCCAACTTGCCGCTTCATCGGTTGCTGGGCGGTTATCGGAGTGAGATCCCGACCTTCATCACCATCAGCGTCGCTTCCCTTGAGGAGTCCGTGGCGTTAGCTCGACAACGGGCCCGGCAGGGGTTCCGCATGATCAAGATCAAGGGTGGGCTTGATGCAGACGAGGATGTGCGCCGAGTGCGTGCCATCCACAGCGCGCTGCCGCGCTTCACCCTCCGGCTGGATGCGGATCAAGGATACACAGTCAAGGAGGCGCTCGACGTGGCCCAAGCCCTTGAGGGAGTGCTGGAGATGTTGGAGCAGCCGACGCCTGCCGATGACCTGGAGGCATTGTATCAGGTTACGAAGCGGAGCCCGGTTCCCGTTCTGGCCGACGAAAGCGTGAGCGAGCCTCCCTCGGCTCTGGAGGTGGCGAAACGCCATGCTGCCCACGGGATGAGCGTGAAGCTGACCGCATGCGGTGGCCTGCGCTGCGCCCGCCAGATCGACACCATCGCCCGGATCGCCCAAATGAGCACCATGGTCAGCTGCGTGAACCAGCCGGCGCTGCTCACCGCAGCTGGGCTGTCGTTCGCCCTGAGCAGCCCCAACGTTGTCTACGCGGATCTGGACGGTCACTTCGATATCATCGGGGATCCCACTCAGTCCACTTTCCGTCTAGAGGAGGGCAGCCTCGTCGCTACGGACGTACCCGGGCTGGGTTGCACCGTGAACCTCGCGTGATGGTGTTGCCGACCATCGGCTGCTCTTGCGCCTCACATCGGCAATCGCAGGTTGCTCGACCTGCCGAGATGCCCCTTCAAGTCAACCGGATCTGACGGGGATCATGAAGACGTCAGACGCTACTGGGACGCGAATGCCGAGGCGTGGACCAGGCTCTCCCGGGCGGGCTACGACACCTACCGCGACCATTTCAACACGCCTTCCTTCTTCGAGATGCTGCCTCCGGTGGCTGGTGAAGCGGGGCTGGACATTGGCTGCGGCGAGGGTCACAACACCAGACTACTGGCCCAGCAGGGAGCCCGCGTCACCGCCATTGATATCTCGGAAGTCTTCATCCGGCATGCCCAGCAATCAGAGGGCCGTGCGCCCCTGGGCATTCGCTACCAGGTAGCCAGCGCTGTTCAGCTTCCGTTTGCAGAAGCCTCTTTCGACTTCGCGACGAGCTTCATGAGCTTGATGGACACCCCCGAGACGGAAACCGTCATCCGCGAGGCGTATCGCGTCATCAAGCCTCGAGGCTTCCTGCAGTTCTCTATCACCCACCCATGCTTCGACACACCGCGCCGGCGCAATCTCCGTGACGACGAGGGTATCACCTATGCCTATGAGGTTGGCGATTACTTCAGGAACCTCCACGGGGACTTGGAGGAATGGCTGTTCAGCGCTGCGCCGCCGGAGGTCCTGGACGGGCAGCCACCGTTCAAGACACCGCGGTTCACGCGCACCCTCAGCCAGTGGCTGAACCTTCTGATAAGGGAGGGCTTCCGCCTGGAATGTGTCGCTGAGCCCCGCCCCAGCGACGAGGCTGTACGCTACTACCCCAACATCCAAGATGCCCAGGTCGTGGCCTACTTCCTGCAGATTCGGGTGCGAAAGCCCGAGCGCGAGTCTTGATTGTGGACCCAGTGTAGGCGCTCTCCTGCTTGAGATGATCCGCAACCACCCCTCCGCGGGCGCCTAGTCGGTCTCCAGCAGCGCTGGGATGCGCTGGAAGTCCTCCTGCACCACGCTTCGCAGGGATCCCCGGTAGAGGGCAGCAGCCGGATGGTATAGAGGGAGGACCGTCAAGTTGTCGACGCGCCTGGGCTGTCCGTGGATCTCGGAGATGCGGGCACCTGAGAGCAAGTGGTCCATGGCGAAGCGGCCCAGTGTGGCTACGAGGCGAGGCTCAATCAGTTCCAGTTGGCGGTCCAGGTAGCCTGTGCAGGCCTTGACCTCGGCGGCGTGTGGGTCACGGTTGCCCGGGGGGCGGCACTTCACGACATTGGTGATGAAGACGTCGTCGCGTCCGAGTCCGATGCTCTCCAGGAGCTCGTCCAGGAACTTGCCCGACGCACCCACGAAGGGGAGCCCCTGCTCATCCTCACGCGCACCCGGTCCCTCCCCGACGAAGACGACAGGGGCGTCCGCTGGCCCTGCTCCCGGAACGGCCTTGGTCCGCGTCTCGTGGAGTTGGCAGAGGCGGCAACGCCGGATCTCAGCAGCAATCCGTTCCAGCTCCACCTGTCTTCGGTGTCTGTTCATAACGCTCGCTTCCGCGCCATCGTGGAAAGAGCTGCGGAACGACAACGCCGAGGCGCTACGTCCTCGGCGTCGGGTTGCGCGAGGGACGGACAACGTCCCCGCACTGAGTTCCTAGTGTGCCTCGTCGCGGCTGCTAGAAGGCCCCCAGCTGGCACTGACCGACCCGAATCCCTAGCGTCTCGGCGGCGTTCGCGACATCCGTCTTCCGCAGACCGAATCGATTGGCGATGGCCCAGGCGACGGCGCACGGTAGGCGGCCCACGATCAGGCCTTCCCGGATAGCCTGGTCCACCTCCGGCGATACCCGTTCGGCGGGCTTTACGATGCGCTCCTTGTCGTTGTAGCCAAACAGCCCTAACTGGCAATGGTAGAGCCGAACTCCGATCGCATCGGCTGTCCTGCCTACCTCCAGCGGGCTGACACTCAACTGCTCGGCGATGCGAAAGGCGGCGCCGCAGCTGATTCTCTTGTCTGGCGCTCTCTCCAGCAATGCATCTATGATCTCCTGGCTCATTGTCACTCCTACACGCTCTAGACGCACCACAGGGAGGCCTGCGGTTCGCACATGAATTCGGCGCCCCCGGACGTGACCAGCACGTCCTCCTCGCAGCCGACGTAGCCGTAGTCAGGCACCGAGACGCCCAATTCGATGGCGACGACGTTGCCTGCCTCGACTACGCGCTCAACGGAGTCTCCATACTTCTCCCAACGGGGCCCCAGAACCCCGGCGCCGTCGTGGACCGTGCGCCCGATGTGATGCCCGAAGGCGTGCAAGTACTCGGGATAGCCTGCGGAGGTGAGGGTGTCTCGGGCCGCCCGGTCCACCTCCCACCCGCGCACACCGGCACGCAGGGCCCTCCGGCCGGCCTCCAGGGCTTCACGGGCTGCCTCCCAGGCCGCCAGCACGACAGCTGGTGGCTCGGATTCTCCTTCATCAAGCAGATACCAGGTGCGCTGCAAATCGGAGACGAAACCCTCTCTCTGCACGCCGAAATCGGCCTGCAGGAGATGCCCGCGCTGGAGGATGGTATCGCTGGGCATGGCATGACCGATAGCCGATTCGGGCCCCGCCGTGATCGCCGGACAGTGGCTCGCCCCCCAGGCCAACGCCAGCCCTTGCTCGTGGGTGGCATCTTGGAAGACAACGGCCAGCTCGCGCTCCGTCAGCCCCGGGCGGATCTGTGACCCGACGCGCCGGAAGATGGACTCCGCTTCCTGGACGGAGGCCTGAATGGAGGCCACCTCCGCTGAGGACTTGCGCCCGCGAAGCGCTGCAATCACATCTTCGGCGGAGCTGAGGCGATCGACGTAGGCCGTCTCCCCTAGTAGGTCCTGCAGGAGCAGCAACATCCCATAGCTGAGCCCGTCGGCCGCTGGATCACTCATGGAGAAGTTGACCGCTATCCCGCGCGGATCGAGGCGGGCCACGTGCTCGCACAGGGCACTGCGGATCGATTGGTCGTATCCGACGATCGTCGTGTAGCCTCCGACACGAGCGACGTTCTCCGCATCGAAACGCCCGACGATGGCAATTCGCTCGCCCCCCCGACTGATCATCAGCGCCGATGGCCAGGTCAAGTCAAATCCTAGGAGCAGGGCCAAGCATGGGTCAGAGACCTGTGTCGTCTCCCGCACGAAGGTGACCCACAGGTCGATGTCCTTCTCGTCCAGGATACCCACGGCCTGGTCCAGCTTTTCACGCGTGATCCTGACGTCTGACGGTCTCATGGTCTAGTCCCCTACGATATGGTCGTAGATCGCCGCCAGCTCCTCCTCGGAGTAGAAGAATATGACCAGGCGCCCGCCCCTCCCCTTTCTCTTCAGGCTCACTTTGGTGCTGAGGGCCTCACGGAACCGCCGCTCGAGCTCTCGGGCCTCTGGGGAGGGCTGGTGCGCAGGATCCTTCTTCTCCTTGCCACCGAGCAGGCGTCGCACCAGCTGCTCGGTCTGGCGCACGTTTAGACCCTGTTTGAGCACCGTGTTCAACGCAGCCTCCTGCGCCTCCACGCCCTCAAGCCCAAGAAGCGCGCGCGCGTGACCCTCGGTGATCCTCTCATCAAGCAGGGCCTCCTGCACCGATCGGGCCGCCTTCAGCAGCCGCAGTGTGTTGGCGACTGCAGTTCGGCTCTTGCCGACGCGCCTGGCGATCTGCTGCTGCGTCAGCTCAAACTCGTCGACCAACTGATGGTAGGCGGCTGCCTCCTCCATCGGGTTGAGGTCGGATCGCTGGAGGTTCTCAACCAGAGCCAGCTCCAGCACCCTGCTAGGAGCGACGTACTTGACTAGCACGGGAACGGTCGAAAGGCCAGCCACCCGTGCGGCTCGCCAACGGCGCTCTCCGGCGATCAATTGGTAGCCATCGGGTACCTCGGTCACGACCAGGGGCTGGATAATGCCATGTTCCTCGATCGAGGCGGCAAGCGCTGACAGGTCCTCCTCACGGATCTTCGATCGCGGCTGGTGAGGATTGGGGGATATCGCGGCAATAGGAACTTCGAGGACTCCTTGTCTCGCCGCGGCTTCCGCATCGTCTGCGGCGGGGATGAGTGATTCGAGACCCTTGCCCAGTCCGATCTTTCGTGATGCCATTGCTCGCCTCCGCAACTACCTGTCGTGAACTGCGCCCAAGGGACTGCCCTGCCGATCCGCTGGCGCCGAGGCTGGCGCGTACCGTCCGTCGCCGATCAGCAACTCCTTCGCCAACGCTGCATAGGCCTGCGCCCCTGCCGAACGTGGCGCATGGACACTGATGGGCACACCGAAACTGGGCGCCTCGCTGATTCGTACGCTGCGCGGGATGATGGTGTGGAAGACGCGTCTGCGGAAGTGCTGTCGCACCTCATCAACGACCTGCTGGGAGAGATTGGTGCGTGCATCGTACATGGTCATCAGCAAGCCGCGGAGCGCAAGGTGCGGGTTAAGCGCTCTGCGCACCATCCTGATCACGCGGGCCAGCTGTGAAAGCCCTTCCAGTGCCAGGTACTCGCATTGCACTGGGATAATGACGCCGTTGGTGGCGGCTGTCAGCCCGCCTACTGTCAGGATGCCCAAGCTCGGGGGGCAATCGATCAACACGTAGTCGTAGGCCTTTTCGTCGGAGAGTTCTGTCAGTGCTGCGTGGAGGCGATGCTCCCAGCGGGCCGTACCGACCAACTCAACCGTAGCGCCGGCCAGGGCGGGAGCCGACGGTGCCAGCTCAAGTCCGAATCGATCGATGGAATCCACGATGCTTGTGAAGGGGACATCTCCCACGAGGACGTCGTAGGTCGAAAGAGGGACTGAGCGTTTGTCGACACCCAGTGACGAGGTTGCATTGGCCTGAGGGTCTATGTCCACCAGCAGAACGCGTTGGCCGTGACCAGCCAGGTAGGCGCCGAGGTTCACCGCTGTCGTCGTTTTGCCGACGCCACCCTTCTGATTAGCCAAAGCATAGATGATGGGCATCGACTCTCCGTCTCCTAGCGGTTCAGCTCAGTGAGCACGGCGCGTCGTGCGCCGGCAGCGGGCGACTTCAGCAGAGGTTGGTGTGCTCGAGAGCCCTGACCGGGTGACTGATTGTACCGCGATGCAATTCGCGAATCGCGCTGCGGCCCAAGGGTCGCCCACGCCTGAACGAGCCCCACCGCGCTGCAGTGCGAAAAAGAAGGAAGCTGCAAAGATGTCGCCGGCGCCAGTCGAATCCTCCTCGTCTACCACTGGCACGGGGAAGTGGCGACTCTGCCCCTCGCAGAATACTGTGCATCCCTGCGCCCCCAGGGTCACGGCCAACAATCGGGCCTGCTCCGCGTATTCCGCCACTAGATCCCAGTTGCCGGCCACATCCTCCAGGCTGAGTACAACGGCGTCCGCACGTGCCAGCACGTCCTCCATCCCGCTCCACCGGCAGTGGCTCACCTGCCCTTGCTCGTCCCACTGTCGCATCCAGCCCTGGGGCGTCACTCCCACAAAAGCCGTCCCGAAGGCACTTGCGAAGGCAGGATCACACTCCTGTGCGACTGGTCCTATGTGAACAATCGCTGGTCGCCAACCTTCGGGCACCATCGCCGGGAACAGCGGCTTAGCGATGTGATGGATCGCCTGGCGCCGTCCCCCTGCAACGGTGATGTTCTCAAAGGTCGTCGTTGCCTGCGCGAGCGCATTGGTGACCAACACGTGGGGCAGTACCCGGTCCAAGTCGAGACCGCCGTCGGTGCTGGTGATGACACCCACCCGGCAGCCCAGCTCCGATGCAGTGCGGGCAGCGTATGCGACGGTCCCACCCGTTCGATACGAGTCCCCTCTCAAGTCACGGGTCGCGTGCCCGATGGCCAGGTAGTCCAGCTCAACCACCACGGCTGGCCTCAGGTTCACCAAGATGTCGTCCGGAACCGCATTGGGCCGACCTGCAGTCCAACGTCTCGCTGCGGGGCTGGGCAGCGCGCACGCTGCCTGGATCGATCGCTACTCCTCTGGAACGATAGTAACGCGGCGCCGATCCCCCTCGTAGATGCTCTCAGTGGTCACTCGCCTGTCGCCATAGAGGGCTACGTGGACGACCCGCCGCTCGTGGGGCGGCATAGGCTGCAGAACAACGGTGCGGCTGGTATCCGATGCTTGATCTGCCATACGATGTGCCAGATCGCGAATCCGCTCGGCGCGCCTGGCCTTGTAGCCTTGTACGTCCACGACGACGTGGACCCAGCCCTTCATTCTTCTGCCAACGAGCAGGCGCGTGATGTACTGGAGAGCGTTCAGCACCTCGCCGTCAGGGCCAATCAGTATGTCTGTATCCGGGCCGCTCACCTGGATCTCAAGGGGCGGTTCGTCCGTGTCGTTGGGGCCGGGCTCCGCTCGCCGCACATCGACTTGGGCGCCGTGCAGCCCTGCTGCATCCAGAAGGCCTTCCATGATCTCTCGGGTCGTCTGGAGCTTCTCTTCTTCTGTCAGCACCGCCGGTCCCTCGCCCTCGACCTCCGATGGCTCGTCGTACGTGGTCGCTTCGCTGGGAATGGGTTCCGCCGTCGGCACAGATTGCTCACGCAGGGGGGGCGCCGGTTGAGGCGATGGTTGGGCCTTGAGCGCCATGTGTGACGTGACTGTCAGGCGTACTCGAGCCGCGCGAGCCCCCAGGCCGAACACACCTGGGCGACCCTCATCGAGCACCTCGACATCTACCGCCTCCCGAGGGAGGTTGAGGCGCGCCAGCCCGGCGGCTGTCGCCGCGTCCACATCCTTCCCGGCAACTTCAATCACTGATTTGTTTTGTGGCATGATTGGCTCCTGAGCAGAAAACGTGAGTGAGACAAGAACGGCCGCTACTTCTTGGGCCGCCTCCTGGGTCTAGGGGCAGGTTCATCGCTTTTCTCCCCCCGATTCGTCCGAATGAAGTAGAACTGGGCCATACCAAACAGGTTAGAGATGATGAAGTAAATCGACAGCCCGGTCGCGTACTGAAGGGAGATGAAGCCGAACATCAGCGGCATCATGATCTGCATCTGCTGGTTCATCGCCTCCGCTTGAGACTGGCCGTCTCCGGCCCGCGGCGGGGTCAGCAGCTTCTGCTGGAGCCACGACGTAGCGAAGACGAGGATGGGTAGCGAGTACGCCCACCACTGGGCCGGGCTGGGAGGCTGGCCGAGGTTCATCCCCAAGAACGTGCTCTGAAGCGGCACGAGTCCCGTTAGGCTGGGCAGCCAGTTATCGATGAATATCTGCCCTGAGAACTGAAAGAGCTGCACAGGCGTTGAGGGGACAATGAAGATGATGGCGCGGTAGAGGGCGATCATAATGGGCAACTGGATGATCAAGGGCAAGCAACCGCCTGCGGGGTTGACGCCGGCCTTGCGCCACAGTTTCATCTGCTCTTGCGACAGTGTCTCCTGGTCATCCCCGTACTTGTCGCGCAGCTTCTCAATCTCCGGTTGGAGTTCCTGCATCTTCTGGGCCGACCGCTGCTGGCTGAGGGTCAGTGGGAGAATCAGCAGGCGAATCAGAACGGTCAGTGCGGCGATAGCTGCAATCGTCTGCTGTCCCAGGAACTGATACAGGAGCAGCAGTAGGTTGGCGAATGGGTATACAATGAAATCTAGCATATCGAGTTCTTGTCCTAGTTCTCTTCTTCCGGCGGAGGGAAGACCCAAACCTCGCGTCCCTCCTCCACCTGCAGGGCTCGGATGCGAGCATCACCGAGGATGAGTGATTGGTAAACGAGCGAATCGCTTACCACCGGCCTGGACAGCCCCTGCCCTGCGGCAGCCCTCGACCAGTTCACGAAACCGTCGGTAATGGCCAGCGCATAGAGCGAGCCTGTCTCAGAAGTCACGAAGAGCTGGTTGCCATCGTCGCTGATAGCCGGGCCGGCTCTGACGGGCACGGGTTGACCGCGGTCCGTCACGAGGTCCTTCTGCCAGCGCACGTCCCCGCTATCTGCTTCGAAAGCAAAGACTCGGCCTTTCACATCGACGGCGTATACTGTGTCTCCGTGAACGGCAGCGCTACCCCAGAACCAGTCCTCACCCTCGAAATGCCAGAGCTCAGTACCGTCCTCGGCATCGATCGCGTAGAATGTGTCGTCGAACGCGCCGATGTAGAGCGTGCCGTCCTTCAAAGCCGGGGTACTCGCGAAAGCCCCCTTCCTCCCGAATGCCCATTTGACGTCGCCTGTGCTCACGTCCAGGGCGTACAGGTGACGGTCCATCGACCCGATATAGGCCGTGTCTGCCACAATGAGCGGGGTACTCCACACGTGGTGGTCAGTCTCGAAGGTCCAGAGGAGTGAACCGCTCTCAATCTCCAGGGCATAGACGTTGCCGTCGCTATTGCCTATGATGAACGTGTCGCCACTGACCGCACCGCCCTCGACGAAGAGGTCGGTGGCACCATCGAAGCGCCACAGCTCCCGACCATCTTCACCCAGCGCCCAGACGATGCTCCTTCGCTGGCTGATGAATCCACCCGTGGTGATCTGCGAGGCGAAGAACACACGCCCGCCGTCGCTGACGGCAGGAGCTGCGTAGAAGAGGCCCTGGTTGTCATCCTCCGGATTCCTGGGGAAGGTCCACAGAGTTGCTCCGCTGCTTGGGTCCATCGCGCGGGCCTGTTGAAGGTCCGCTGCGTACAGCGTATCACCAGCGATGGTCAGGCCGGTCCAGCTCCCGGCCCTCACACCGCCGGCACAGCCACTCGTAGCCAACAGCAGTGCCACCAACAACGAGAGGGGGATGGCCCAGCGCGGTGTCCTAGCTCGATTCAATGAACTCTCCTCCACATCTAGGGTCACGTAGACCGCGACGAGCTGCCAGCCGCAGGCGCGTCGCGGAGTTCGATGGAAGCCTTTGGCAATCCGTTCAGGTCAGGTACGGGATCGTACCCGCCTGGATTGAAGGGGTGACAGCGGGCTATCCGCTTCACAGCCAACCAACCCCCGCGCCACGCTCCGTGGAGCGAGATAGCTTCCAGGCTGTATTCAGAGCAAGAAGGGTAGAAACGACAAGTGGGCGGCAGCACACGCGAAAGCGTGAGCTGGTAGAGGCGAATAAGCCCCAGCAAGATAGACTTCATAGTTTGGTATTCTAGGTTGAGAACGCAACACCCGCTGGGCTTCGAGCGACACCGGTCGCTCATCACGTGATTTCGGGTATTACGCCACGTCCCTCTTTCTGTTCTGCGATTGCAGGTCCTGCAGTTCGGCCCGTCCAAGCAGCGAAGCCAGTGCTTCCTCGACCGCCATCTCCCCTACATCGATGAGCTTCGGGCGAGCAATCAGCATGATGTCCCAACCCTCGGACTCAAACGTGGGGTAGAGGCTACGCGCGGCCTCGCGCAGGAGGCGTTTCGCGCGATTGCGTTGTACCGCATTCCCCACCTTGCGGCTCGCCGCGACGCCGACGCGGCTGAAGCCGACGACGTTGGGGCGAATGACCAGCACAAGCAAGGGGTGTGCCCACGATTCGCCCTCATCATAGACCCGTTCAACATCGCGACTGTGCCGGAGGCGAAGTCTTCGCTCCATGCCCTGGTGATTCAAGAGTCCCGTTGACAGAGCGATCGTTCACGATGGTCGGGAGCCGGTGGCTATCCTTCCTTCCAGTTCCGCTTCTTCGCCTGGGGTTTGCCCACGCTCAACAGCTTGCGCCCCTTCTTGCGGCGTAGCTTCAAAATCCGGCGTCCGCTCTTGGTTGATTGACGCGCCATGAAGCCGTGCGTTCGCTTGCGTTTGCGCTTCTTCGGCTGGTAGGTTCGCTTCGGCATCTCCTCCTCCTTCGCCGATTTGGAAAATGGGAACGACCATCCGCCGGCGATTGCCCGACTGCCGCGATTTCACTACATAGGTGCTCCCACGCCCGCATCTGATGGCGTGGGAGCCCGGCTCGCCCGCGGATAGACGTCACTGTGCGACTGAGCAAGCATCCAGATCTTGCTGCCCAAATCCAGCTTATGGCAATCCCCACCTCCCGCGGCAGCGCCACTCTGAATGCTATTTTGACTCCCCATTATACCTCAATGCCCAGCACCGGTCAAATCCGCGCCCTGGCGGCCCAAGAGACGTCTGAAGGGCGCGGATGAGTGGCGCCTTGCCCGCTAGAGCACACTGACAGGATCCACTTCAATGCGCCACCCTGGAGGGATCTGTAGCCCGCTCAGGAAAGCCGGGGGTGACGGATGCCGCAGCAGGATCTGCCAACGGTAGCGACCCCGCAAGCGGGCAAAGAAAGGGGGAGCCGGGCCTATCAGGTTGGCCACTGGCAAGCCTTCGCCTGTCAGTGCATCCCGCAGCAAGCCTGCGAGTTGCTCCGCCCTGCCCCGGCCATGAGCGTCATTCGTACTCTCATGGACCAGCTTAGCCAGGCGGCTGTACGGCGGGTAGCTTTGCTCGCGGCGGAAGGCCAGCTCGTGCGCAGCGAACGCCTCGTAGTCGTGCTTTGAGGCCGCATCGACGGCGTAGTGGTCGGGGTGGTAGGTCTGGACAACCACCCGCCCGCCCAGCAGCCCACGCCCTGCCCGGCCCGCAACCTGCGTAAGCAACTGGAAGGTGCGCTCGCCGGAACGGAAGTCGGGCAGGTTGAGCGCCGTGTCGGCCGAGATCACGCCGACCACAGTGACGAGCGGCAGATCTAGCCCTTTGGTGATCATCTGCGTTCCGACGAGAACATCGGCCGCGCCGCTCGCGAAGCGCCTCAGGATGTTGGCGTGTGCAGCGTGGGTGTGTGCGGTGTCGCGGTCCCAGCGCAGCAGGCGGACCTCAGGCCAACGCTCACGCACCGTCTGCTCTAGGCGTTCGGTGCCGAGTCCGAAGTAGCGGATGCGTTCACCGTCGCAGGCCGGGCAGCTCTTCGGCTGCGGGGCGCGGTGGTTGCAGTGGTGGCAGACCAGGAGGGCGCGCGGGCCATGGTAGGTCAGCGGAACATCGCAGCGCGGACAGCGCGCTACGTATCCACAGTCTCGGCATAGCACGAAGGTTGCCGTGCCACGCCGGTTGAGAAAGAGAATCACCTGCTCACCACGGGACAGCGCGTCGTCCATCGCGCGCTGCAGCGCGCGGCTGAAGATGGACCGATTCCCGGCGCGTAGCTCGGACCGGAGGTCGACAATCTTCACTGGCGGCAGCGGCATGGTGCGCGCCTCGGTCATCTCGCCGTCCAGGGGCCGATATCGGCTCTGCGGCACCTGGTAGCGCGCCTGGAGCTCCTGGAGGCGGCGGGTGTGGCCCATGATCCTGCGAGGCATCTTCAGGAGCGTGAAGGTGCTTTGCTTCGCCCGGTGGAACGACTCCAGGCTCGGCGTGGCTGAGCCGAGGATCACCGTTGCGCCGTGCAGCCGGGCCAGCTCGAGGGCAGCCTCACGGGCGTGGTAGCGCGGCCGGGGAGCCTCCTGCTTGTAGCTGTCGTCGTGCTCCTCGTCAAGCACGATTAAGCCCAGAGGAGAGAGGGGGGCAAACAGCGCCGACCGCGGTCCGACCACGACGTCGAGTGCGTCGTCTCGGATACGGCGCCAGGTGTCGTACCGCTCACCCTCCGTGAGGGCGCTGTGGAGCACCGCGACCCGGTCGGGGAAGCGCCCGGAAAAGCGTTCGACGGTCTGTGGCGTAAGGGAGATCTCTGGCACCAGGATGATGGCTTTCCGCTTCTGCTCCAACGCCCGAGCCAGGCCGCGCAGGTAGATCTCGGTCTTGCCCGAGCCGGTGACACCGTGGAGCAGGAATGCCGCGAACCGTGAGACATCGATGGCACTTTGCACCGTAGTCCACACGGCTTGCTGATCGGGGGTGAGGGTCGGGGCCGTCGTGGGGATGAAGACCTCGTGGGCCAGTGGGTCTCTCCACACCTCAGCGGTGCCGAATGTGACGGCACCCCGTTCCTCCAGCTTCTTCAGGTGGTAGCGCTTGCAGCCAGTCTCGCGCATCACACGCCGAACCTCGACTGGGCGATCCTCGCCGAGCAAGAGGTCCAGGATAGCGGGATAGCAGTCACTGCTAAGGCCAGTGAGGGCGGTGTCGAAATCGATGTCAGGGAGGAGCCAGGTCGTGTCCACGCGCTTGGGCTCAGCCCGCGGCGGGGCGAGAAACGACTCGCGTGTCACCACCCCTCGACGCGCGAGTTGCCCGGACGCTGCCCGCCAATCGACGCCGCGCAGGGCAGCGGACAGCTGGCTTCCCCGCAACGGGCCCCGCCGTCGGAGCAGCGCGAGCAGCCGCGCCTGTGCCTCGGTCTTGGCCGCGCCGGCAGGCACGTCACCGTTGAGGGACACCTTGATATCAGCGTGACCAACCATGCCCGGAGGGAGCATCAGATCCAGGCATTCATAGAGGGATGCAAGATACTCGTCGGCCAGCCAGCGGGCCAGCGCGATCTGTTCGGCGGTGAGGACGGGCTGGGGATCCACCAAAGATTCGATGGGCCGGGTCTCCGCCACTGGTGATCGGCTGCTAAGCCTCACCACCACCCCGTATAGCCGGCGGCTGCCGAACGGCACCACAACCAGTGAGCCAGCCGCGACACGGCCGTTCAGCCCCTCCGGGACGGAATAGGTGAACGCTGGCCTGTCCTCAGCTGCTTCGGCCGGCGAGAAGACGACAACCTCAGCGAAGGAGTCAAGTTCCATCTGGAACCGATCGGTCAGACGCAGAGTGTTGGAGACGCCATGCTCGGCGCGACGGCTGGGCTGAACGGTTGAACGGTCTGGTCAGCAGACAACCCACTCTACGCGTACGACGCTGTCTTTGTGATGCGCAAACTCACACCTCCTCGCCGAACCGATGGCTGTAGCGGAGGAAGACCGCGTAACCAACGGCAAGGATGATCAGCGAGGTGACGGCGGTGCGGAGTAGGAAGTCTAGGCCCGTATAGGTGCCCCAGTAGAGTAGGTCGCGATAGGATGCAATGACCGAAGCCATGGGGTTCAGGCGGCGGAGCCAAAGCTGGGCGTCAAAGGTGATGCCCAGAATCGTCTTCTCTCGACCGATCTGGCTGATAGGATAGAAGACCGGCGTCAGAAAGAACCAGGCTTGGATCAAGACACCTAGGATGATCCGAGTGTCGCGGTAGAAGACATTGAGAGTCGCCAGGGCCATGCATATGCCTAGGCTGAACATCGCTTGGACCAGGAGGGGAACAGGCAGCAGGAGAGCCCACGGTGTGATCCTCGCTCCGGAAACCAAAGCCAGCCCGAAGAAGACAGGCAGCGCGATGACGTAGTTGACCAGGTTGGAGAAGACGATCGATATGGGGAGCACCTCACGGGGGAAATAGACTTTCTTGATCAGATGGGCGTTCTCTACGATGCTGTTGGTTGCCTCTGTCAGTGCCTGAGAGAAGAACTGCCATGGCAGCAGAGCGCAGAGAAGAAAGACGTGGTACTGGGCGAGGTCGGACTGGGCATAGAGGAAATTGAACACCACGGTGAAGACCAACATCATCAGGAGCGGGTTAGCCCATGACCAGACGATGCCTAGCACCGAGTTCCGGTAGCGGACCTTCAGGTTGCGAGCCACCAGGTTGCGGATCAGCCCGCGATACTGCCAAAGCTCTCGCAGTCGATCGGAAATGGACATGGGCGCTTGCTCCTTCTCTTCTTCTCGGTCGGGCACAGCGAGATGGTGGTCCGTTCAGGCTCTAACCACGCTCCAGCGCAACACGGTAGACATCGAGCAAATCGTGCCCGGCCTGGTCCCACGAGAAGTGGCGGCTGGCCCGCTGGCGAAGCGCCCGTCCGACCTCGTCGAAGCGGCCTGGTGCCTCAAGAAGGCCTTCGATGGCGTCGGCCAGGGCCGTCGGGTCGCCCACCGGGGCGGCATACGTGCCCAGAGCACCTAGGTACTCCCGGCTGACGGGCGTGTCAAAAGCGACAGTCGGCAGCCCCATGGCCATGTAGTTCAGAATCTTGCCTGCACCTTCGGTGGCCGAGAGCTTGGGCGCCACCGCGATGTCGCCGAGGGCAAGGTGAGCCGGAGCAGCTCCATACGGCACCTTTCCGGTGAACGTCACCCGATCGGAGACCTCGAGGTCCACCGCCATCTGCCTGTAGTGCTCAACGCCCGGGAAGCCCATCATCAGGAAATGGGCTTCCACACCGCGCTTCCTCAGCTCGCGAGCGGCCCGCAAGAGATGAGGGGTGCCTTGGTAATCGGCTAGAAGGCCCAGATAGGCCACCACAGGCCCCTTGGGTGGGATACCGAGCCCGCTTCGACGCTTCGACACCTCCCGAGACGAGAGCACATCAGGCCTGAAGAAGTCGAGGTTGACACAGTCTGGCAGGGGATGGATCTGGCTTCCTGCGCAGTCGAACTCCTGCTCCAGAAGCGTAGCCGTCATTCTGGTACTGGTGACAATGGTATCAGGAAGGTGGACAATGCGGCGCTCCAATAACCGCACCCAGCGGTACCAGGGGCCATGAGGATCGAGGAATCGATGGTCGACCATCTCGCTAGTCATGCTGCCCTGGATATCTGCCACGAGGGGTATCCGCTTGAGCCGGCTGATGAAGTAGCCAATCAGCGCGCCCTCGTGCAAGTGCCCGTGGACCAGGTCGAAGCGGCTGCTCAAGCCCACTCTCACGCTGGTCCAGGTCAGGAAAGCGTCGAATGCAATCTTGTGCAGAGAAGAACCGACCTCATAGTCCTCACGCCAGGGCGCCGGCCTGGTCCGTATGATCTCCAGGTCGGGCAGATCGCTTCCCCGGTAGTAGGTGACGATGGTGATCTGGTGGCCCAGACGCTGAAGCGCTCGCACCTCCTCCAGAATCCGCACGTGGCACCCGTAGTCCAGGAAGAAGGATGTGGGCGCGACCATCAAGATTCGGTAAGGTTCAGTCACGGCGCGCGGATGACGAATGGCTAGGGGCGAGGTTACTCATCCTTGGATTCGCTGGGTGCTCGCCGGAGACGAGTGGCCAGATTGCCCAAGAACATACGGCCAAGCTGTTCGGTGGTGCCAGAGACGCTACGCGTGTCGAACGTGCCTTCCTCTGACCATACTCCCTTCCGCCGCTCCCGCATCCAGCGCGATCGACCCTGGGCCGCCTCGGTGACGGCCTCTACCAACGCCTCTTCGTCTCCCCGGCTTAGCATTCCGCGCAAGCGCATCAGCTCTTCCATCAGTGCATCGAGCCGATGAAGGAGGTTCTCCCGGTTCAGGAACAGTGATGGATGTCGCTCGGCGTCGTTGATCGCCTCAGTGGCGTTGACAAAACGGCTTCCGGCAAACTTGCGCATCTCTTCCCATCCCGGGGTGTCGATGGTCGCCCGCAATAGGGCGATGGTCATCAGGTCAGGTAGCGCCTCCACGCCAGCTTGCAGACCATCGTGTTCGGTCACGTCCATGAAGAGGGGGTGTGCGCCGAGCGCATAGGCCAGCCAGGCGCAGACGTCGATCGCCCCACTCGAGGCGCTTGGGGCAGCGGTGAAACAGTAGAGTGCCTCCCTGAGTATGTCCGCACTGGCGTCGTCGAGACCTTCTAGGTCTCTGAGGCCGACAACCGCCGGATTGGGTATCAGGTGACCGCCGATGAATGAGACGTGCTCCGGCAGGAAGTCATCCGCCCAGCGGAGCACCGGGGCCTTGAGACGGGCGGTGTCGGTGACCACGGCCCCCCGCTCCAGGTGGGGGGCGATGGCGGCGAATGCTTGCTCTATGCCAGCGAGAGGCTCGGCGACGATGACCAGATCCGCACCTTCACACGCTGGACCTGGCTTTCGCGATACAGTGTCGAACGCTCCTCGGACCTTTGCCATGTCAGCCGCCGCCTGGTCCGCGTCGTATCCAATGACTTCGACCGGTTCCTTGTACGCCTGGAGGCCGAACGCCATCGATGCGCTGAAGAGATTGATGCCGATAATCGCGACTCGATCAGTAGACATGGTCACCTCACTTCATCAAACGAGATGCTTGGCGCGTGCATCCCCGCCCAGTTCCAGCAATCCAGGAAGGGGCCAACCCCGGCCCGCCGGCTCCTTACCCGGTTCAATTCGCACCATCGGCCGCCTGGAGTATGCTAAGCAGGTAACCCTCCGCTGTCTCATCGGAGTCAGCTTGCTCCTCGTGGCGACGAATGAGCGCGACAGTCAGAGGT
The DNA here is from genome assembly GCA_050049955.1 of Anaerolineae bacterium. Lineage (GTDB taxonomy): Bacteria > Chloroflexota > Anaerolineae > B4-G1 > B4-G1 > SKLM01. Next base: position 26,526 of record JASFVG010000001.1, read on the forward strand.
GAGCACCCCGCGTCCTCTGCCCAGCGCGCGCCTATCTCGGCATGCCGGGCGTAGTCGGAGATGGAACGCCACCTGCCACCCGTCTGACCCCGGTCGGCGCGAGCAAACAGGTCCGGCACAAAGCGCTCCACCAGAACATACAGGCCCCGCTGCCACGCGGGCAGGAGAGCCGCGGCCTTGCCCACATCATGCAGCAACGCCGCCGCCAGGAGATCCTGCGAGCTATGCCCCTCGCGGCATAGCGTGTCGTACACGGTGAGCGCGTGTGCCTGGTCCTGAGGTAGCTGTCGGGCGAACAAAGCTCGCGCCCGTGGAGTCAGGATCCGGGTTGCCTGGTCGATCCGCTGCTCCGAGATGTTGCGCCGAGCGGTCAGGGCCCGCAGAAATTGCTCGACCCGGTAGCTTACGGCCTTAACCATGCGTCAGGTCAGTAGACAAGCAATGCCCGGACCATGAAGTTCATGAGCGGGTTCATGACGAAGCCGAGCAAGCCTAGCCTGGACAGGAGATACAGCGCCAGCATGAGTCCTGGTCCGCCGTAGCGCTCCAGTTGTTCCAGCCGTGACGCCCATCTGCCTGGCAGTAGCCAGGCAAGGATGCGCGAGCCATCAAGTGGCGGGAACGGAATCAGATTGAAGAGCATAAGGGCCAGATTGATGGTAATGAACTGGATCAGAATGGCCTGCCAGCTGATGGTCGAAGCGGCACGGCTCAGGCTGAGGAGGCCGAGCCGGAACGGAATCGCCGCCAGCATGGCGAGCAGCAGGTTAGATAGCGGGCCGGCGACGCTCACCAGTGCATGGCTGCCCCGCCTATTGCCACGCAGGCGGTAGGGATTGACTGGCACCGGTTTGCCCCACCCAAACCCGACAAGTGCCAAGGTAAGGGTCCCAATGGGGTCGAGATGGGCCAGAGGGTTGATGGTCAGTCGCCCCCGGCGAGCGGCAGTGTCATCGCCAAGTTGAAAGGCCGTCCACGCGTGCGCCCACTCGTGGATGGGCATACTGGTCAAGAAGAGAATGGCTAGCGAAATGAGGCGGTTCGGATCGAGAAGATCGCCGAGCAAAGTCCTACACCTTTCCAAGTAATAATGAGCACGGCGAGTTGCCTGGGAACCGGTGTGCCCGCCGTGATCCTGTTGTCTGAGAGCCGATGGATTATAGCACGCTTGAACCAAGGTAGCGAATAGTGGTCTCGAAAGAGCGGACTTACGGGCACACTGTGGCACCGTGCGGTGGACGTCTGCTGAGCCCTGCGGCGCCGGAGACAGGCATCACGGCCCAGTCGGGGAGGCAGAGAGCGGGGTCTGGCGTCAGCCGACCCCAGAGCGAGCCCAGCCGAATCCACTCAGGGCCTTGGTCCGTCCGCCTGGCTCACTACCTGCTGGACCTTGGCTTGATTCAGAATCAGTTCGGTGACCGCCGTCGCCAATCCCACGACAAGCCAGAAGAGGGTAACGGAGTGGTGGAAGTCGAGGTTGAAGATGTAGTGGTCGAAGATGCCGCTCGCCAGGGCTCCGATGATGCTGGCGTGGAGTCCCCACCACAGCGGCTCCAAATCGCTGCCTGCGGCGAGCTCACGAACTCGAAAGAAGCGGGCGAACAGTGCGACCATCACGACCAGGAAGCTGGTCAGGCCGATCAACCCCATCTCCTCTGCGATCAGGAGATACACGTTGGCGACACCGATATAGGTGTCGATGTCAGGGGAGCCCGCGAACCCGACGCCGAGCAGCGGGTGGCGACCGATCAGAATCAGGGCATCCTTGTACTCGCCCATTCGCATCTGAGTCGCCAGGTCCTCGAACTGGAACCCCTCAATGAAGTGCGCGACCAGAGCCTGCGTCTGCGGCAGAAGGAGCATGAGCAACAGCGCCACCGCGAGCAACGCCCACAGTCTGCGATAGCGGAGGGTGGCCAGAGTGAGGAGGGCGGCTCCCAAACCAACCATGGCACCACGGCTCATTGTCAGGCCAAGGCACAATGCCATGACGCCCAGCATAGGTATCAAGACGCGCCGGCGGATGAGGGGCTTCCGGTCGAAGAGCTGAGGCACACTGGCGGCCAGCGTCAAGTTGAGAAGACTGCCGAGCACGTTGGGGTCGACGGACGTAGACGTGGCGCGCATGGGGAGCTCGGGGTTATCACGGATGTACCGCAGGACGCCCGGACCGGTGGGATAGCCGAGCCTTCCCAGCGCCGATAGGGCCCGCATGACGAAAGCCGCCGATATCTGATCCGCGATGACGTAGAGCACAATGCCAAGCAGAGCTGAGGCGAAAGCGGCGATGATTAGCACCCGTACCACGCTTCGTACCCGGGCGGCGCGCTTCACCGTATTGACCACCAAGAAGAACAGCGCCACGCTCAGCAGCACTTCGGCGAAGTGGCGAACGTAGTACTGGAGGAATCCGAGGGCTAGGGGAACGTGGGCCAGGCCGAAGACGAACGACCCAACCGCCAGCAGCATAAAGGCGATGATTGGAGGCCCCAAAGGCGTCGCGACCAGAATGCTCTGGTTTCCACCGGCGATCTGGAGCAGCCAGATGAGGAACAGTGCCCCGAGCGCCGCGTCAAGGAGCGTGGGCGTGAAGCCGATGTCGAACGGAAACGAGGCAAACGGAAGCAAGCAGGTCACGCCAATGACGGACCAGTACGCGACCTCGATATCCTGCAGCATCCACAGGCCCAGGAACAGGACTGCCAGGCCGGCCCCGGCTATGAGTGGGCCGACCTCCGCCAGGAGGTAGCCGACGGCGAGTGCCAGTCCCGCGCAGAGCACCAGCGTCGCCAGTGAGGAAAGCCAGCGATATCGAGAGGCGAAGACTCGGTAGAGCCAATCGTGTGAGGTCATCGCGGCAGATCAAGAACCTGGCCGGTCAGCGATCCTGAGGCCGAGAGCCATGGAGGCCGATCGCGTGGCAACTCCTTGCGGGGCGGATTCTACCGGCTTTGCCGCCCCATGCAAGTTTCAGAACAGCGGTAGTTGACCTGTGGGCAGCGTCAGATGGTCGGCCCCCACGCCCAGCAGCCGCACGGCACGGTCTCGCTCCCAGGTCTGATCGAGCAATACGAGGGCTGCCCGGTATATCCTCACGGCGTCGTCGGCTGGCACGTCCAGGCTCATCTGGCGGGTGAGCGTCTCGAAGTTGTCGTAGCGCAGCTTGATCGCAATCGTCCCGGCCACCACCCCTGCCCGCTCCAGCCTTCGCGCCACGCCCTGGCTCAGGTGCCACAGGTGTTTCTTCAGTACCTTCATCTCCCGGAGGTCCCGGCTGAAAGTCATCTCCCGGCTCACCGACTTCCGCTCGTGCGCCGTGACCACCGGGCGCCGGTCGATGCCCCTCGCCCGCTCTGCCATCGCTTTTCCGTAGTCTCCGAACCGCGCCAGCAGCAGTTCTTGAGACATACCGGCCAGGTCGCCGACCGTAGCAACGCCCATACGGTCTAGCTTCTCCGCCGTGACTGGCCCAATGCCCCAGAGGACTTGCACCGGCAGCGGTGCCAGGAAGGCGGCCTCTTCGCCGGGATGCACGGCCGTCAACCCGGCGGGTTTGTCATGGTCTGAGGCCACTTTGGCGACCAGCTTGTTGGTCGCTACCCCGAGTGAGGCCGACAGGCCAACCTCAGCCTGCACTCGCTCCTGCAGTTGGTGCGCGATCTCCACGGCCTCTTGCCACTCACTCACTTGCGCCGTCACATCGAGGTAGGCTTCGTCGATGCTCACTCGCTCCAGCAGCGGGGTGGTGTCGTACAGTATCGTCATCACGCGGCGAGAGTATGCTCGGTAAAGGTCGAAGCGCGGCGGCAGTACAACGGCGTCCGGACAGAGACGGACAGCCCGGTACATTGGCATCGCCGAGTGGATCCCGTACGCACGGGCGGCGTAGGACGCGGTTGCCACCACGCCGCGACTCTCAGGGCGCCCGCCGACCAGGATGGGCTTGCCTGCCAGCTCGGGGTTCTCCAGCATCTCCACGGCGGCGTAGAAGGCATCCAGATCCAGGTGGATGATAGCGCGATACCGTTCTGGGGTGGGCGTGTTCCCCCGGTCGGCTGCAGGTTCCCGAGCGGCTGGCTCAACGTCCAGGGGCAGCTTGGATGCCTGTCTCACCGTGCTGGCCTCCTCTCGACCCCTTCTACCTCAGGCTGCTGGCGGTGCCGGCAATCGGGGTAGTTGGAGCAACCCCAAAACAACCTGGTCTTTCCCCTGCGAGGAACCAGGTCCCCCCCGCATTTGGGACACGTACCAACCGCCACGGGGGCGCTCCATCTGCATTCAGGGTAGTTCGAGCAGGCTCGGAAGCGCCCGTGCTTCCCCCGGCGGATGACCACTACTCCACCGCACTGTGGACAGGTCTCGTCGGTGGGCGCCGCCGGTCGCCTCTCGCCCTCTAGAGGCGAGGTCCATTTGCACCTGGGGTACGCGGAACAGCCCTTGAACTTGCCGTACTTGCCCTCTCGAACGACCAGGACCGCGCCGCAGCGGGGGCACGTCTCGCCGGAGGGTTCCTTGCTGTCACCTTTGCTCGGCACGCTGATGGTTGTGTTGCGCGCGGCTTCCTGCGCTGCCGCCAGCGCCTCTTCAAAGGGCGTGTAGAATGCACTCAACACCTCGACCCGCGACTGCTCGCCCCGGGCAATGCGATCAAGGCCCTCTTCCATCTCGGCCGTGAAGGCGACGCCGAAGAGATCGGGAAACATCTCCACCAGGAAGTCGCAGACCACGAAGCCCAGTGGCTCGGAGAGGATCGACCTCCCCTCCCGCCGGACGTACTTTCGCTTGAACAGTGTGCCGACGATTGCCGCGTAGGTGCTGGGACGGCCGATTCCCCGCTTCTCCAGCTCCTTGATGAGACTTGCCTCAGTAAAGTGTGAGGGTGGTTCGGAGTAGCGCTGTTCGGGGATCACGTCGTGCAGCAGAAGCGGCTCGGCGACCATAAGTGTGGGGAGGTCCTGATTGGCAGCTCCCAGTTGATGGCTCGATCGCTGCGACCACTGAACCGGGTAGACTTCCATGAAGCCCTTGAACAGCAGCTCCCGCCCGCTGGCCCGGAATAGGTAAGGCAGGTCCTGCCCGTCGCGCGCGCAGACGATGTCCACGGTCGTGTCGCGGTATACGGCGGGTTTCATCTGGCTGGCGATGAACCGTCGCCAGACCCACTCATAGAGCTTCGCTTGGTCGGACGTCAAGTGCGCCTGCAGCCTCTTGGGCGTGCGCTGGCAGGATGTCGGACGAATCGCCTCGTGGGCCTCTTGGGCGACCTTCGACTTGGTCTCATAGTGTGGTGGTCTTCTGGGAAGGAGTTCATCACCCCAGAACTGGGCAATCACCTGGCGCGCCTCCGACTGTGCTGAGTCGGCCACGTGGGTACTGTCGGTCCGCATGTAGGTGATCAGGCCAGTCGTACCTTCGTCGGGCAGATCGATCCCTTCATAGAGCTGCTGGGCCACGCGCATAGTCCTGCTGGCCCCCCAATGGAGCTTTCGGGCGGCGTCGCGCTGCAGCGTCGTGGTCGTGTAAGGAGGATGTGGAGCCCGTTTCGCCTGCTCTCGGTCGACCTTCTGAACGCGGTACTCTGCTGTGCTGATCAGGTCGGCGAGCGGCCGCACGTCAGTCTCAGTTCGGAGCTCAGCCTTCTCCCCGTTGACCTCCACCAGCCGCGCCATGAAGCGGTGATCCGGTTCAGGGATCCTCGACAGCTCTACCGCCAGCAGCCAGTACTCCTCAGGGTCGAAGTCCTCGATGGACCGGTCGCGCTCGACCACCAGCCGGAGTGCGACGGTCTGCACGCGCCCGGCAGAGAGGCCCTTGCGCCCTTTGATGGCTTTCCACAGAACCGGACTGACCTGATAGCCGACCAGCCGGTCCAGGATGCGCCGTGTCTGTTGAGCGTCTACCAGGTCTGTGCTGAGGGCGCCAGGATTGGCAAGGGCAGCCCGCACCGCCTGAGCCGTGATCTCGTGAAAGGTGACGCGGAGTGGCTTCTCCCCCTTCAGCCCGGGCCTAATCGCCTCGACGATGTGCCACGCGATGGCCTCCCCCTCGCGGTCGGGGTCGGTGGCCAAGTAGACGGCGTCAGCCTGGCTGGCAGCCTCCCTGATGCGGTTCGCCACCTTCTTCCCGCCGCGGCGGTACCGGTAGGTGGGGCGGAACCGATGTGCCACATCCACGCCCAACTCCTTTGGGGGGAGGTCGCGAATGTGCCCCATCGAGGCCAACACGCTGTAGCCGCGGCCCAGGAAGCCGCTCAGGGCCCTTGCCTTGGTCGGGGACTCAACGATGACTAGATCCAAGACCTCGCTCCAGTTCCTCCATAGGATACCACGGGTGTGCGAATCGGAAAACCCGGCACCCAGCGGGCCGCGTCGTCCCCTTCCCGTCGGAAACCAGCGCGCTTGTGGCGCCAAGGCGCGGCCCAGGATTTGACCGCCCTGCGATTCGGGACCGCGGCTGGATCGTGACCGGACCGAGCAACCCATTGGCCTGCATCAAGGCGTCATGCTTGGACGGCCTCGACCCCCACGACCAGATCCCTGTCGCAGGTCCTGCAGGTCTATGTAGCGCCGGATGGTCCCATCCTCAATGGACCACAACCCGGTTGCGAAGCGCTCTACGAAGTAGCGATCGTGGGCCACGACAATCACCGTCCCGTCGAAGGCAGAAAGCCCCCGCTCGAACTGCTCTCGCGAGGTGATATCCAGGTGGTTGATCGGCTCGTCGAGAAGCAATAAGTTGCACCCGCTTGCCACCAGCTTGGCGAGGGACAGCCGTGCTCGTTCCCCGAAGCTGAGACTACCCACCGGCACGAACACGTGATCGCCGCTGAATAGGAAGTAATGCAGGAAGCTCCGCGCCTCCGTCTCGCCCATGGACGCCACACGTTGGATCTCTTTGAAGGCGTTGCCCTTCTCATCCAGGCCTTCCTGCTCCTGGGAGTAGTAGCCTATGCGGATGTTCGTCCCCAGGGCTATGCGCCCTTCGAGCGGCTCGACCTGTCCTGCGATGCCACGCAGGAGCGTGGTCTTGCCACTGCCGTTCGCACCCAGCAAGGCCACGCGTTGACCCTGCCGCAGGGTTATGTTCACACCGCAGAATAGAGACTCTCCGCCATAACCCATCGCCAGATCCTCGAGCAACAGTACATCCTGACCGCTCCTTGGGGTCTCCTCGAAGCTCAGCTTCATGCTCCAGGAGGGTTGGGGTTTCTCAACGCTGTCCTCCGATCCCAACAACCTCTCCAAGCGCCGCCGCTGCACGACGGCACGCCGGGCCAATCCCTTGGCGATCTTTCGATAGTGAAAGTGCTGCGTTCCGTGCTCGATCCGGCGGGCGTGTGCGCTAAGCCCGTGGATCTCGGCCTTGAGTCGGGCGGCGCGCTTCTCTTGCGCCTTGTAGGTCGCCCACTGCTTCTCCAGAGCGCGGTCTTCTGCCTCTCGATAGGCGCTGTAGTTGCCGGCGTAGGCTTTCACCTGGTGTGTGAGCGGGTCGAACGCCAGGATTCTGTCGACGGTCTGATTAAGGAAGGCGCGGTCGTGGGAGACAATGATGGCGGCGCCAGCGTAGCCAGTCAGGAAACGCTCCAGCCATTCCAGACCCTCGATGTCCAGGTGATTGGTCGGTTCGTCGAGCAACAGCAGGTTCGGGTCGTCAAGCAGTAGGCGAGCAAGTCCCAGACGTGTCTTCTGTCCGCCGCTCAGCATGCCCACCGGAGTATCTCGGCTCAGATTGTCGAGGCCGAGCGAGGACAGCGCAGCGTCGATGCGCTGAGGTGCGCTGTAGCCTCCAGCATGCTCAAACCGAGCCAAGGCCTCGGCGTAGGCATCCATCAGGCCCGGCAGTTCGTCGCGCTCAGCGATGGACATGCGCCGCGTCACGTCTGCCACGGCCTGCTCCGCCCCATGCAGATCGCCGATGGTCCGCAACATCACTTCCGCGACGGTGACTTCGTCCTCGAACTGCAGGGTTTGGCCCAGGTAGCCGATGCGCAGGTCAGGCGGGGTCGTGCGCACGCTGCCCCGATCGGCATGCTCCTCGCCGGCGATGACGCGCAGCAGCGTTGTCTTCCCGCAACCGTTGGGACCGACCAGACCCACGCGCTCACCCGGGTTGATCACGAAGGAGACGCTGTCCAGGGCGGCATCGCCTCCAAAGGACTTTGACAGAGCGCTCACTTGAAGCACTGTTCGACTCCTCTGGCGGGAAGCTGTGCGTACTACACCGCCGGAGATCACGGCTGCTGCGGCAAGGAAAAAACGAGGCCGCGGGCGCAGTCGCGGACCCACGGCCTGATTTGCTGGTTGACTCTGATAGCTATTAAGCGCGGGACGGGGGCGCACCAATTCCGGCAGCACCATCGGCAAAGACCGGATTCACGTTCAAGTTGTGCGTCGCAAGCCACCTCATCAAGGGTCTTTCCATCGATAGGATACCCACATAGCCCCAGTTCGTCAACACGCACGCGCGTACACCAGTCTGTATACGACCGCGGATTCCGCGGGCGCCGCGGGCCAAGACCCGCCCCAAATCTCTCAGAGGATTGGGGCCCCGGGGCTGGCTAGGCGACAGCCGCCTGACGGTGCCGATCCGCTGGCTGGCATGCGCTGCGAAGTGGGGATCCGCTCGTGAAGGGCGCTACGATGGGTCTTCGGAGGAGCCACCGTTTCCGGCTTGGTGTTCACCCCCAAGGAGTACCTCACGCGTCTGCCCACCAGGGACGGGGGGGCCGATGATATCCATTTCCGTCAGCACTTCCATCAGGCGCGCTGCCCGCGGGTAGCCGATGTGAAGGCGCCGCTGAAGTAGAGATGCGGAGGCACTGCCGCGCTTCCTTACGACGGAGATCGCCCGCTGCAGCATGTCCTCGTCGACGTACTCGGCATTCAAGTGAGTCGATCCAGTTCTCTCGGGCTCCTGCGGCAACAGCATCCCCGTCCATGGGGTCTGGTCATCGACCTGGCCAGCCTCTTTGCGCCAGAAGCCAATGACCCTGTCCAGCTCATCCGGCGATACGTAGCAGCCCTGCACGCGTACGGGATAGCCGGCATCCGATGCTAGGTAGAGCATGTCGCCATCCCCCAGAAGCGTCTCCGCGCCCTGCATGTCCAGAATGACGCGGGAATCGACCTGGCTGGCAGTGGCGAAGGAGATCCGGGCTGGGAAGTTGGCCTTGATCAAGCCGGTGACCACGTCCGTGCTCGGACGCTGGGTCGCCACGACCAGGTGGATGCCTGTCGCGCGCCCCATCTGCGCGATGCGGCACAGCAGTTGCTCGACGGCCTCGGGAGCCAGCATCATCAAGTCAGCCAATTCATCGATGAGCACGACGATCCGGGGCAGGGCTAGTTTGTCCTGCCTTGCCATCTTCCGGTTGTAGTCGTCTAGGTGGCGGGCGGATGCGTCTGCAAAGCGCTTATAGCGATCATCCATCTCCAGGGCCACCCATCGCAGCACCTTGACGACGCGGTCCAGGTCCACCTGGACCTCGCCGTAGAGGTGTGGCAGCCCGTTGAAGCGGACCAATTCCACCATCTTAGGATCGATCATCACCAGTCGCAGTTCTTCCGGTGTGTTGTGATAGATCAGGCAAGTGATGATTGACTTGATGCATACTGACTTGCCAGAGCCGGTGGTACCGGCAATCAAGAGGTGTGGCATCCTGGTGAGATCTGCGACGACCGCCTGGCCTGCTACGTTGTGACCCAAGCCAATGGCGAGGGGAGAGTCTAGACGCTGGAATTCCTCCGATGCCATCACCTCACGGACGCCCACAGCCTGTACTTCCTCGTTGGGCACCTCGATGCCGACGAAGGGGCGACCAGGCACCGGCGCCTCGATGCGAAGGCGAGCAGTAGCCAGAGCTAGGGCCAGATCATCCGCACGCTGGCTGATCTGATTCACGCGCACCTTGCGCTCGCCGGTGCGGGACCGTCCGACGAACCCCGGTTCGACGCCAAACTGGGTGACTGAGGGGCCCATCCGCACCTCGACGACCTGCACGGGCAGGCCGAACTGGGCCAGAGTCTCCTTGATGATCCGGGACTTCTCTCGGATCTGCTGGTCCGTGAGCGGCGGACCCTTGGACTCGTCCAATAGACTGGGGGGGGGCAAGGAGCCACGCTGGGGAGCATTGGGGCCCCCCCCCGCCCTCTTCGATGACGCCGACGAAGACCGGCGCGGCTTCTTTTTGGGCCCGCCTGGCTGCGGTGCCTGATCTTCAGATTCGGGCGTCGCAGCCTGCTGGGCAGGAGGCCTGCGTTGGAGCAGTGCGCGGGCGCGGCGTGCGCGATAGATGGCGATACCGCTCCGCACCACCTGCACGCTGCGCTTGGCGTCATCGAGCGTTATGTCGAAGGCCAACGCCAGGCCTACCACAGTCATCGTTGCCAGAATGAGTACAGTCGCTGGCCAGCCAAGGTAGGTCGAAGGCAGGACCGATAGCCCCCATCCGACCAGACCGCCGCCCGAATGGCTCTCTACCAACGTCCACGGATCGCTACGACCCAGGACACCGTGGGTTAGTCCAAGTAGTCCGAAGAATACCAGCTCGGCCCCAACGAAGGGACGCCAGCGCCAGTAGATGGTCTGATCCAGGAGGTGTTGTAGCCAGAGTAGTCCCCCAAGGACAATCGCCGCCCCAACGGGGTAGACCCCCCAGCCGACTAGGCGCCGCAGGAGAACGACCCAGGCATTGGCCCAACGACCGCTTGTCACGCCGAACACCGCCAGAAGCGTGATGACCCCAGACGCGATGATGAGAAGCGCGAGTATCTGCTGGAGCAACGGGGTGGTCAGGATGCTGTCTCTCTGCCCGGCGCTTCTCCTCTTGCTCATTCTGCCTGTCCCTCAGAAAGCGATTCTTCCCGTGCGGGTTCAGGGGTCTTCCCTTCGTCCACGTTGTCCCTTGCTTCCACCAGCCTCAGACCCATCCTGCGTCTCGCGGCGTCGATACTCAGCACCTCGACCACAACGCCGGCGCCCTCCCTCGGGACGAGGCCTGGATCGGAGTGTGCTTCGGAAACCAGCCCCGAGACGTGGATCAAGCCCTCTAGCCCGTCTTCTATCTGAACGAAAGCGCCGAAATCCACGACGTGCGTCACGACTCCCTCCACCAACTGGCCGACTCCGAAGCGGTCTTCGACCGATTCCCAGGGATTCGGCTGCAAGCGCTTGATGCTCAATCCCACGCGCTCGCGTTCGGGCTCTACGTTGAGCACGTAGACGGTCACAGTCTGGCCGGGCTGCAAAACGTCTCTGGGGTGGCCAACCCGCCCCCAGGAGAGCTCTGAGATGTGGACAAGACCCTCGAAGCCTCCTAGATCGACGAAAGCGCCAAAGGAACAGAGGTTGGTTACACGACCCTCGCAAATGTCCCCCGGCCTGAGGCTGGTCAGCACCTGGTCGCGATGCTCAATGTCGACCTGGGTTGCTCGCTCCGAGAGGACGAAGCGATCGCATTCTGAATCCAGCTCAATGATCCTCAGCGGCAGCCTGGTTCCTATGAAGAGGCGCAATGCTTCCTGGCGGGCCTCTTCGTCGACTGACGGTGGCAGGGTCAGCAGATGAGAGGCAGGCACGAACCCCCGTAGGCCGTTCCAACCCACTAGCAGACCCCCGCGGTTGCACCCGACCACGGGAAGCTCCAGGACTTCCCCACGATCCATCAAACCGCGCGCCTCTTCCCACGGGTTCGCTACGGGCAGGTTCTCAGACGCCTCCGATGTTTCCGTCGGCTCTGCAACCTGTCCACTCCACGGGCTGGCTCCGATGTCGGTGGGCGCTGCCTTTCCGTGTTCGCCATCGCGCAGAAGAGCCTGCCAGTATCCCTCACTGAGCGGTGCGCTGGCTGGGATCCACTCTCCTTTCTGCCCCATGACTTCTTTGCCTCCCCAGTCTCGATCCTGGCCCCTCAGCGGGCCTCCAGGTGTGACGCAGGTCTGAATCCCCTATTCCCCGTCGCCGCCCACCACCTGGTTCCTTCGTTCGTCTCGCTCCATCTCTGCTAGCATC
>JASFVG010000002.1:0-36976 GCA_050049955.1 Anaerolineae bacterium
GGTCACAGAGGTAGGAGCCGATAAAGCCTGCCCCGCCGGTGATGAGAATACGCATGAGTCGCTCCTTGTCCTTGGGAGTCCGGCCCAGCAACTGCGTACGGGGTGACTAGGGGCGCGAGCTGCGCAGCGTGGGTGCCCTAGGCCGCAGCCTGCCTGCCCGAAGATGGGCCGGGGACCTGATTGTGCCCGCCAATCGCGGCCTCAAGCGCATTGACGAAGATGTTGAAGGTTGACTCCCCGTAGAGGCAGAACACGATTCGCTCCAGAGATGTGCCACCGGTGATGTAGTCGATGGCAGCCTTCAGCATGACGCCCGCGGCCTCGGCCGGAGGATAGCCGTAGATGCCGGTGCTGATAGCGGGTAGGGCGATGGACCGTAGGTCGTGCTCTTCGGCGACACGCAGGGCAGCCCACACAGCCGAAGCCAGGTCCTCCGCCGCCTTCACCGGCGAGCTGGCATTGTAGACCGGCCCCACGGCGTGGATAACGTATTCGGCCTTCAGGTCTCCACCGGAGGTGATAGCTGCGGAACCCGTGGGTACCTCTCCGTGTTTCCGCACCCATGCTGTGCTCTCTCTTTGGATCACTGGTCCGCCAGCCCGGGCGATGGCGGCAGCTACGCCGCCCCCGTGTGCCAGCCGCCGGTTGGCTGCGTTAACAATCGCATCCGTGTCAAGCGTAGTGATATCGCCTTGAACCAATTCAAGCACTGCCTGGTCGATTCGGGTCTCCATTCACCTCCTCGTCGGAGTCCAGCCTCGATACTAGTACCTGACGCGGACTTCCTTGAATCCCAGGGTCAGAATCAGATGCCGGATGTACGATTCAGCGTTCGACTGGGCCATGTCCAGGATTCCGTCCTCCAACGCTGCCTCGAGAATCTCCTCCTCGGCGGCCTGGCGTGCCGCAGTCTCAAGCTCCGCTTTCATTCCGATCACGCCTGTGTCGCGGTGGAACACGTAGGACTGCTCGCTGTCGAGGGCGGCGACGAAGACCTCGGCCTCGGGCAAGACGATGTCCACCCCGCCTTCGCCATCCACCGCAATATCGGTGTCTTCGAGCCTTGCTAGGTCGACCCCGGCGATAACCTGACCATGTGCGACGAAGATCAAGCGGTCGCCAAACAGGAAGGCAAACGGCCCCTGCTGAGACTCAGCCGTGATGATCTTCTCCACGGTGTAGGCAGCTGTCTCTAGCCGGCTGAGCCCTCGCACTTCGCGGACGATGGTCACAGGGTCGGGGACCACGGTGGGCGTCGGGTTGAGGATTTGCTCAAACTGCTCTTGCAGCGCCTGCTCCGCCTGGGCCAGGGGCCTGGTCACCCGTTGGATTGACCAGAAGACCATGGCGATACCGCCCAGGACAGTGACCAGGATCAGCACGAGCAGCACCGTTGTGAAGTCAATCTTTCTGTTCATGGGCATCACTCCCCGGCAGCCATTGTACCAGACCGAGGGTCAAAAGGAAAGCGAATGCCAGGTCGACAAAGAATGTAGAGGCGTCGACCAAGCCGTGGGCGAGAGTATAGCCCATCGATCCCATGAGCCCGAACGTCAGCGCTCGCAGGTCGCGATCGGCACCACCCCGCCGCTGCAGGGCACTCCCCCAGAAACCGACCTGGAGCAGGACGAACACGACCAGGCCTACCAGACCCAGTCGCGTGCCGTAGCTCAGCAGCAGGTTGTGGGGATGAGAGAGATGCGGCTCCTGCCACGCGGACGGCAGGATGTACCGCCCCCGATACTGATAGAGGAAGTTGTCTGGTCCAACACCGAGCCACGGGTGGTCTAGGAACATGGTCCAGGATGCACGCCAAAGCTGGAGCCGGAAGAAGAGTGTACCACTGCGAGCGTCCAGCACCCCTGCGAAGCGCGGCGTGTTCAGGAGCCAGATGACGCCGACCACGGTCAGCGCAATAGCGCCCACCGCCATCCAAATCCCGGGCCGGCCCTTGGTGCCGGCGTGCATCCTACCCACCCTCAAGCCAGGCAAGGGGAACACGGTGGCTCCATCCGTCGAAGCGATCAGCAGCGCCAGAACCAGTAGGGTGCAGGGCAAACCCACGAGAAGAGCACCCCGCGAGAAGGTCAGAAGAACAGCCAGCGCAACGGGCACCATTCCCGCGCCAAAGACGATACGCCGACGACGCTTGGCTGCCATAAGCGTGCCGACCAGCTGTATCGGCAGCACCCGCCCCAGATAGAGCGCTGCATTGTTGGGAGATCCATAGACAGAACGAAGGCGACGGAAGCCCTGCTCGGCAGTGATGATGTTCACGTCCAGTACGTACTGGACCAGCCCGATGATGGCCACGGCGGCGGCCCCGACCACCAGCGCGTCCACAAGACGCCAGACGGCCTTCCGACCTAGCTTTGTCGTCCGCAGCATCAGGTACAGCAGCGCCGGCTCCAGGACAACAACTCTCAGTTCTCGCAGCGCAACGTGGCGGTAGTCAGCGAAGAAGGTGGAAACGGCAGCGGTCAAGACGAGGAACAGGACGGCTACGTCGATGGTCGAGGGGGGCTGGGACCCGGCCAGAAGTGATCGGAAAGATGGAATGGGAACCCGAAGCGGGCCTTTCAGGAGTGCCGCGACAAAGCGGACAGCCCACGACAGGAGACAGAGCAAGGTCACGATTTCCACCATCGAGAACGCCTTGCCGAGCAGCGGCCGGGGGTAGAGGTAGAAGGGCACGGTTAGAGCGACAAGCGCCAGGCCCTGATCGAGTCGCAGGATGATGAGGACAGCCAGCACCGCACCACAAGCCACGGTGAGGGGAAACCAGGGCGAGACGTAGAAGACCCCAGCAAGAATCGTGGCTAAGACCAGATATCCGGATTGGAGTCGCGGAGTCGGTAGGGCAACTATGCCAGCCGAGAAGCCATTGAGCACCTGCCCGATCGCCTTGCTGGTGGAGCGAGATTCGGCAGCCGGCCCGCCTCTAGATTGGATCGGCTCCGCGGGCCGGGGCGCCGCTTGCTCCGCTTCACCCGCTCCGGCGTGCCGACGACGTCCCTCACCCGCTCCCCATCCAATCACCCCCAGCAGGCAGAGTATCGCCAGCGCGACCAGACCACGCAAGGCTTGATCATACGGTGCCGGATCAGGTCCACGGCCTACAGACCAGCCCACGATCGGCCATTGATCCCACCCGCGATCGGCCACGATCTCTCCGACGTGTGATCCGGCATCGAGCCCCCCTGCGATAGGAATTGTGTCTACCCGGGCCTCGTAGTCCGACGAGGTGAGCACTAGGTAGGCGCCACGCTCCGTCTTCGGCAGAAGGTTGGCTGGTTCGCCATCGACTGTCACCCAGAGGGCAGCCCGATAGTTGCCTCTTCGCACTGTGAGAGCGAGACGGGTACCCGTGAACTGGAAGCTCACGCGATCTACCCCGGCCAGACTGCCAGCCTGGCTAGGATCGGCGCCCAGCTCGGAGAGCTCCCAGCCCCCCGTCCAATCGGCGTCCGCGTTCAGGGGTGTGAAGAGGACTGTCTCGCTAGCACGGACAGCGTAAGCCCGCGCGCCCAGTGCCGAAGCAGCCGACAGCAGACTGAACGCGAGGCCAGCCAGGCATAGTCGCGACCAGAGTTGCCCCCGCTTCCTCAAGGGCTCCTTAGTGCCGTGGTCTCGACTCTACTGCCTGCATACGCAGCGGGGCACCATCACTGATGTAAGCATAGAGTCAGCACGCGCCCTGAGCCGTGCCCTGTAGCCGGGTCGCTCTCCCGTGAGGTCCGGTTCGGCGACCGGGCGCGATTCCGTAGAAATAGTCGCTCGCACCCGCTGTCGCCTAGGGGCTCGCCGCCAATGCAAGGGCTCACAGGAAAACCCCATTCCGTCCGGGTCCCCGCGCGTCGCCCCCGAGATCACGCTAGCCACCGTCACTTCCGACTGGAGCGGAGGGGGCCGCATCGCTCGTCACCGGGGTGGCTTCTCCGGCCTCCCACTGAACCGCCGTCACACCGCCGGCGTCGGTCAGTTGCCGGACGCCCCCCGAGGGAAGTTGAATCAGGACCAGGTTCCCCTCGTAGACAGCCACGATCCAGCTTGCCCCTGGTCCCCACTCCATCTCCGGATACCGGAGTCCAATCTCCTCTTGTGCAGGGAAGATCACGTGCGCGTTCGACCCATCACGGTCCATCACCAAGAGGTCGTAGCCGCTAATCTGACTGGTGTATGGAGTGCGAGCGCGGCCAAACGCGATGCCCCGGTTGTCAGGCGCGAAGCGGGGCTCAGCCCACATCCCAGCCTCACTTGAGAGCTCTGCGCTGATGGTTCCATCAGCCTTCAGCGTCCACACGTCAAACACGGGACTATCTTCTGGTGATTCGCTCGCCACGGGTTGGCCGTGCAGCGTGGCTACAACGAACGCCCCTTCCGGCGACCAATCGACTCCCGGCGCCCAGACCCAGGGCGCATAAGTACGATAAGGGGGGAACTGAGCAAGCACCTTCTGGCGCCCATCGTAGGCGCGGATGACTCCGACCTCGTCAGCTCGCCCGTAGGCCAGGCCTTGCGCGCCCGGGGCCCAGGAATAGCTCGTTCCCCACCAGCCGTAGGAGCCGCCGCCTGTGGGCTCAATCACCTGACGGTTAGCAACCAGTTCGCCGGTGCTAGGGCGCGGGCGGGCGATCCACAGATCATTCTCCGCCCGCCAGCCAGGATTGCCCGCTGCTTTCCTGCCCGTCGTGAAGGCGATTCGACACCCGCCGTTGCCGTTCGAAACGTCGCAGCCAGGCTCCCAGGCCGCCCAGAGCACGTTGTCTACCTCCAGCCGCACCGGCTCGGCGTCCACTGCCGCTGCGTCGAGAACCCACAGCGTGTTGAACGGCGCGTCTGGCCCGCTCTCCACCAAACCATCTGCCAGCTCGTCGTTTTCCGACCATTTACCGGACCCAACCAAGTCGTCGAGCGGCCTTCTCCAACGATCCGGTTCGAAGTCGCCTGGCGTGTCCTGTATCGGGCCGGGTCCCCGATCCGGCGTCCCTTCGGCCTCCGGCTGGTCGCTTGACTCAGACCCTGCCCGCGTATACAGCAGGTGCGAACCGTCCCCGGAAAGGGAGAAGACGCGACCATCCAGGTCGCCCTCATAGGTCAGGCGCCGCTGGTTGGTGCTGGTTCGGCGTATGACCCAAGCGTTATGGTCGGCGATGTAGGCTATCGTACCAGTGATCGCGACCGGCTCTCGCTCCACCTGTGCCCCGATGAGGAGAACCTCCGTCCGCGGCTCGCGCACGGTCACCCGTCGCACCAGGCTTCTGTCGGCTTCCACGCCATCCTCGAGGGTGACCCTGAACGTCAGCTCTTCTATGCCTGTCACGCCCGGCTCGAGCAGCTGCGTCTCATCTCCGGAGATTGACGCATCGCGGACCGTGCGACGGTCAAAGGGGACCTCCCGCGCCTCTGTCTCCGTGCGGGTCTCGACACGAATGACATTCACGGTCATTCCGTCCTCAATCAGTGTGGGCTCAGCAGGCACGACCCGGTCGTCAGCATCCAGCGTAATCGCCGTCTTCTCTAGCAGATCCCGCACGGTGTGAGCTTCTGTGGCGAGTTTGCGCGTCTGACCATCAGCGACCAAGGTGACAGTTCGAGTGCCCATAAGGGCGGGTGACCCGCATGCCACCAAGGCAAGCGAGAGCAGCGAGAGCAGGAATGGCAGGGAGAGGCGCTTGACCATGGCAGGATTATACCATCGGGGAGGGCCTGGGACAAAGGGGAGGCATTCCTCGGGGGGTGCCACCGGCACGACCACAGCGGTGCCGCTCGACCACTTGCCCCGAGTGGGGATCAGGCTAGAATGGCTCACTGACAGCCCAGCTGCGTTCGCTCGCAGAGACGGACCAGAGAAGCTCGCGAGATCGGCGCTCCATGAAGGAGTTGTCCCAAATAGAGGAGGACACAGTGGTTTCGAAGCGCGGAAGCAACCAACACGACATCCTTATTGAGCGTATGCGCGCTCACGATCTTGAGGCTTTGGCACTGGTACCGGGGCCAAACCTGTACTACGTAACAGGGCTCTCCTTTCACCTCAGCGAGCGCCCAATCCTGGCGATACTGAAGACGGATGGCGCCCGCGCTATCGTCCTGCCTGTCCTGGAGGCAGCCAAGGTGACGCCTGCCGATGGCCTAGAAGTGTTTCCCTACACGGATGAACAGGGGCCCGGGACAGCGCTTCGGAAGGCGTGCGACGCTCTAGGGCTCGGCGAGTCCCGCCTTGGGGCTGAGGGCTTGCGCCTGCGCCTGCTGGAGGTGCAGCTGCTAGAGCGGCACGCGTCGGGCTGTCGCCTCGTGACGGCCGAGGACGTCTTGGGGGACCTCAGGATGCGGAAGGAAGAACACGAGCTGGGGCGGATGCGTTCGGCCGTCTCCGCGACCCAGGAAGCGCTTGCGGCCTTCACGGATCTGATCGAGGTTGGCGCAACAGAAACTGAGCTTGCATCGATCCTACGGATGGAGCTGCTGCGCGCTGGCGGCGACGAAATCGCCTTCTCCCCGATCGTCGTGGCTGGCCCCAACGCCGCTCTACCGCACGCAACGCCTGGGGAGCGTCCGGTAGGGCCTGGTGATTGCCTCATCGTGGACTGTGGCGCCAGCGTGGGAGGCTACATCGCGGACATCACGCGCACCTTTGTCGTTGGAGAGCCAGACCCGGAGCTGACCGACATCTACTCTGTTGTGCAAGCGGCGAACCGGGCAGGTCGTGCTGCCGTCCGGCCCGACGTACCGGCCGAGGAGATCGACCGAGCTGCTCGTCAGGTGATCGAAGATGCTGGCTACGGTGAGTATTTCATCCACCGCACCGGGCACGGCATCGGACTGGAGGTGCATGAGCCCCCATACATCGTCGCCGGGAACAGGGAGCTCCTTGAGCCTGGTATGACCTTCACCGTCGAACCGGGCATCTACCTGCCCGGACGGGGAGGCGTGCGCATTGAGGACGATGTCCTGGTGACCCTTGATGGTGGGGAGACTCTGTCCACCTTTCCGCGCGAGTTGATGAGGCTGTCGGAATGATCCACACCCGGTCCTGTGGTTCCCTTCCACGCTTATCTGCTGCTATGTCGTGGAACTTGAGCAGAGAAGCCAGCCTCGCTGAATCCTAGGTTTGTCAACCACCAAGGACCTGCTACAATCTAGCCGCGGGCGCCGGAATAGAGGAAGAGCGGTTCAGACCCCGTATCGGAGGTGCCACTTGGGTATAGCGGAAGAGAGAATGGAGATCCTGAAGATGGTCCAGGCCGGCCAGATATCGGCCGAGGACGGGGTAGCCCTTCTGGAGGCTTTGCAGGACAGACCGGAGCAGGAGCCGGCTGTTGAGCCACCTGGTGCCGGGAGGCGACCGCGAAGACTCCGGGTCCGCGTGTCCGACCTGGAGACAGGTCGAGACAAAGTCAACATCGATCTGCCCTGGAACCTGATCAACATCGGCATGAACATGGGCGCTCAGTTCGCGCCCGAGGAGATCGATTTGGAGGAGTTGATGCAGGTGTTGCGGGCGGGCACCGAGGGCAAGATCGTCGACGTGGAGGACGCAGAGGATCGCGAAAGAGTAGAGATCTTCGTCGAGTGAGAAGACGGCCACACGTCGTCCGCAGAATCGCAGGCATGCCTGCGACCTCGGAGACCTCGGAGCTCTAGTGGAGCCTCGAGGTCTTCTGTCTCCATAGGCCAGTCTCGGCTCTGGGGCCTGGGAGCGGCCCTCGAGGTGCAGGTCCTAGTCCTGCCCGAGCAGCGTCTGGTCAGCCAGCGCGAGCCTGAGCGACAGCAGACTCGGGCACGAGCTAGACGGATCTTCGGACTACCATCAGCGTGAGATCATCGGACAGGGGACCGTCGCCCACGAAATCCGCAACTGCCCCAACGATGGCGTCCAGTGTCTCCTGTGCCGACTGTCGCCCGCAGAGGGAACGGATGTAGTCAAACAGCCGCTGTTCGCCAAAAAGCGCGCCGTCGGCGGAGAGGGCCTCCGTGACGCCGTCGGTATAGAGGATGAGTGCGTCCCCGGTCCTCAGCGCATGCTCGTGGTCCTCGTACCGGACCCGCCCTTGCACCCCCAACGCCATTTCGCCCCTTTCCATCTGCTCCAGGCTGCGGTCGTCCGACCGGACCACCAACGGTGGGTGATGTCCGGCATTGGCAAACACAAGCTGGCCGGTCTCCAGCGACAACGTCACGTAGAGCCCAGTCACGAACATGCCGCGCGGGGCATCAGGTACCAGCAGGTCATTGACTTGCGTCAGGGTTTGGGAGGGAAGCCCGGCGTCTGCGGCAGCAGCGCGCATCAACGAGCGTGTAAGCGCCATGAACAGCGCGGCAGGCATGCCCTTGTCGGCCACATCGGCGATGACCAAGCCCAGTCGCCGGTCAGGCAACTCGAGGATGTCATAGAAGTCGCCGGCGACTTGACGGGCCGCGCGCCAGGTGACGGCCAGCTCCCAACCAGGCAGCGTCGGGAGATGACGGGGCAGGAACGTCTCTTGGATCTCGCGCGCCAACTGGAGTTCGCGCTCTAGCCGCTCACGCTCTGCCATCTCCTGCTGAAGACGATCATTCTGAACAGCCAGAGCAGCCTGCTGAGAGATGCCGGTGATGATTTCCAGTCGCCTTTCTCTAGGGCCACGCGCGCGTTCGGTTTCGCCGACCAGCATAACCCCCAGCGGCTCCCCCTTCACTGACATTGGCACGGCAAGTAGCGGGTTCGTGCGGATGGACGCCGGCGCAGCAAGTTGGCTAGCCAATCCCGGCGGGACAAGACCCGCGATCTCGTCGACGGTCTCCAGGGCAACCACCTCATTCCGGTCACGGACAACGTCAAGCAACGGAAACTGGCCGGGCGCGAGGCGGTCCCCTACCGCTGAGATGCCGTATGCCTTGGCCAGGCGGAACACCCGCTCCTGCTCGCTCCACAGGAAGACGGCACAATGGTCCACGCCGACCAGCATAGGACCGATGCGGACGATGGCCTCCAGAACGTCATCCAGGTCACCTAGGCTGACCACAGCCTGTGCTACTTGGAGCAGGGCTGCCGACACGTAGGCCTCTTCCTGTCGTGCCTCCAACAGGCGGGCGTTCTCTGCGGCGGTAGCCACCTGGTACGCGATGCCGCGCAGGATGGCCATACGCTCTCCCTGGGACGGCTGTGGCTCGCCTCGGTCCTGGATGCTCTGGTAGTCAATGAGCATCGCGCCCAATAGGTCGCCGTGCGCAAGCAGCGGGAGCAATAGCGGGGATCCGAAAGTCGCAAGAGATTGGGCAGCAGCGCCTGCTGCCTCGGATGGCAGGCTGTCGACAAAGAACGGTTCCTTTGTGGTCCGCAGCCTGTCAAACGCGGGCACATCAGTGGGCGCGATGCGTAGATCGTGCAAACCCCGCCCCTCCTCACGAAGGCCCCCAGCCCTGGCTAACGTGAACACCTGGTCGGGTTCGTCCCAGAAGAACAGAGCGCAGCGCTCAACTCCAACGAGCATCGGGATCAAACGCACCACGGCATCAAGCACCTCGTCCAGGGCACCGAACGACTGAGTCAACTCAGCGACCTCGAGGAGGACAGTCGATACGTAGGCTTGCTCCTGGGCCTGCTGGTAGAGTCGGGTGTTCTCTATTGCTACGGCGGCGTAGTTGGCGAATGCAGCCGTCATGTTGCGCGATTCAGAACCGTAGCGTCCTGGCGCCCGGTGCGCCAGGGTGAGAACGCCCAGCCGGCGATCACCTGCACTCAGTGGCGCAGTGATCGCCGAGTAG
Source organism: Anaerolineae bacterium (assembly GCA_050049955.1). GTDB lineage: Bacteria > Chloroflexota > Anaerolineae > B4-G1 > B4-G1 > SKLM01. The sequence continues at coordinate 9,748 of JASFVG010000002.1, forward strand.
TCAGGGGGGAAATCGAGCGTTGCACCAAGTGGCTCGGGCGGCGCCGCGGCGGTGCGAACGATGGGGCCTTCGGCCCATAGAGCGCGCTGGAGCCAAGCATCTGAGTCGGACACCGGGTCACTCACGCAGATCCGTTCTCTGGCGCCATGGATGGCCGATAGACAGAGCGCGTCCCCCTCCAGCAACCAGATAGCGGTAACATCGCAGGGCAGAAGGTTCTCCAAACTGGCAAGGATTGCGTCAAGCACGTCGTCGAGGTCGGTGCCGGCAGAGAGCAGCCCAGCCACATCTCGCATGCTGTCTGCTACCCGACGCCGCCAACGCTCCGACCTGTACAGGTTTGCGTTGCGGATGGCTATGGCCACGCTGTCAGCAAGAGCATTGAGTAGAAGGCGATCATGCTCACCGAAGGCATCCAGGCGGTCAGTCTGTACGTCTAGGACGCCGAGCACTTCATCCCCGAAGACAAGGGGAACAGCCAGTTGACCACGAACCTCGATAGGCTGAGGTATGATCGGTCGATAGCGCGCATCACTGCGCACGTCGCCAGCCACCGCTGCCTCTCCACGACACGCAGCCCAGGCCACCAGACCCTCCGAGTCATCCAGCGTGCAAACCGGCCTGCCCGCTTGAAAGCCCTCCGACGTGCCTGGAGGCCACCCGGCACGATACACGATTTGCTGCCGCGCGAGATCGATAGTGAAGAGATGCACCAGGGGATACTTGAACTGCTGATGGATCAGCGTAGCAACCCTACTGAGCAATTCGTCAAGGTCGAGGATCGAGGTAACTGCCCGGCTGACCTCAGCCACTAGGGACACCTGCTCAGCCCGGTGGCGCTCAACGGCGATCCGGTGGCTTAGCTCCAGAGCTGCGGCGGACTGGGACGCCAGGGCACGCAGCAGCTCGACCTCTTCATCACCCCAGGCTGGTCTCTCCGGTCGTCTGACCTCAAGGACACCCAAGGTGTTCGTCCCTGCCTGTAGTGGCAGTGCGACGACCGGACCGTCGCTAACTAGGGTCTGGCTCTCAAGAGCGCGGCGCATGACCGTCGAGAGCGGCTGGGACGTGGATGACGGTGCCCGGATCGCCGACGGCACACGAAGAGCGTCAGTGACCCATAGGCTGGCCTCTCCATTCGTGAGGTCAGCTGCCGTCTTGAGGATCTGCTCTCTCTGGAAGGCAGGCTCCGGCTGCGCCATGAGCGCCCTACCGAGGTCAGAGAGACGCCGCCACTTGGTCACCGAGAGGGATTTGCCGGCCATCCGTCAACATCCGGCGAGGCAGTTGCAGCTACTGCTGATCAGGCCTGCTCAGCAGGCCTGATCAGCAGGCCTTTCTGGCTGCGGTACTCGCGCGGTCGGCTGCCCTTCTGTGGCTTCTCGCCCGGCGTCTTGTTTCCGCTTCACCAGCTTCAGCACGTTGCCAGCATCCGCCCGGAAGTCGAAATCGACCTCGTCCATCAGCTCCCGAATGAAGTAGAGTCCGAGACCACCGCCGCTCCGCTCCTCAAGATCGTCGCTCAGGTCCGGTGGGGGCACGGAGTCGGGATCGAAGGGCGCGCCTTGATCACGGAGAATCACGGTCAGATCATCATCTTGAGCCCGACAGCTACACTCGATCTCGCCGCGCCCTTCCCCACCGTAGGCATGGTTGATGATGTTGGAGCAGGCCTCATCGACAGCCAGTCGCACCTGATAGACGGCATCGTTGTCAAACCCGGCCTCCTCGGCCGCATCACTCACGAAGCGGTCGATGGCCGCAAGGCTCTCGTATTCTGCAGGGAAGACCTGTGTCCGGTCCTTATCCATAGACACACAAAACGTGAAGCACATCAGGTCACGATGGAACCCGAATTGCGCCTCACGCTGCAGGGCAGAATTAAGAAGGGGCGCTAGAAGGCACCCACTGCCGCAATGATCTCGTCGTAGAACTTGAAGAGAGGCAAGAACCCGGCCAGATCGAAGGCCTCATAGATGCGCTCGGGCACCCTAGCCAAGACGAGTTCGCCACGGCTCAAGCGCTGGCACCTCTTCTGCGTGTCAATCAGCACTCTCAAGCCCGCACTGGAGATGAAGTCGACGTCATCCAAGTCGAGCACGAAGTTGTGCTGTCCTTTCTCCATGAACTCATTGAAAACCGCAGCCAGTTGAGGCGCCGTAGCGCTGTCAATGCGTCCTGACGGCTCCAACACGGCACAACGGTTGAACTCTTGCGTAGTGACCTCCATACTGGCCTCCTTTTCTGGGCACTCCTCCTGCAGGCGCTATCCAGGCGCCATCCAAGCGTTATCGAAACTTCATCCAGCCGCGATTATATCACGATGTCCGGTGTCCAACAAGAAGTCGCGTACGTCGCTGGGTCAGCAGCGCCTCGTCGCACATTGCGCTCGCTACCCAGCCATCCGGCTGTGGATCCGGGATGCGTCGAGAAGCCACCAGGGGAGTCGCCAGCAGCGGCTACGATTCAAATGCCGTTCATACGAGACGCTAACGCGTTTCCTACGCTAGTCAGCCATAATCCATTCCATTCCATGGCTGTGTGCTATGCGAAATGGCGACGCAATATAGCTCAGAACTGAGGTGCCTTGATGCTGCAATCGCTGATCCAGAAGAAAGATGATGAACGGATGATGAGGGGCGATCTGCCACGGGACCTGCCTGTCCTGCCTCTACGCAACGTGGTGGCTTTTCCCCATACCATGCTGCCCTTGGCCATAGGGATCCCACGGTCGGTCGACCTGTTGGAGGACGCCATGAAGGGTGATCGGCTTATCGTGTTGGCAACGATGATCGACCCGTCGGTCGAGGAGCCCGGTCCCGATGGGGTTCACCGGATAGGCACTTTGGCTCAGGTCGAGCGGGTGGTGAGCTTGCAGGACAACGAGACGGCAGCGTATCAGGTCATTGTGCGGACACTAATGCGCGCGAGGATTTCGGAGTGGCTGGTAGAGGAACCCTACCTAACAGCTCGCATCGAGCCGAACCGCGAGACGGTGAACAACGAGACTGAGGTGGAGGCACTCCGACGCGAGCTGATTGACTTGGCACGCAGGATGGTTGCCTATTTCCCGCAGGTTCCTGAGGAGGCCGTCGACATGCTAGATCAGGTCGGGGATCCGGTTGTGTCGCTCTATGCGCTCGCATCAAACCTTCGGCTGGACGTGGAGGAGGCGCAGGAGGTCCTGTCAGGCCAGGAGCTCAGTACTCAGATGCGCTCCCTGATGCGCATCATGCAGCACGAGCTGGACGTCTTGGAGGTTAGTGAGGAGATTAGGGAGGAAGCCCAGTCTGAGATGGAGAAAACGCAGCGAGAATACTACCTGCGTCAGCAACTCAAGGCCATCCAGAAGGAACTGGGAGAGGACGAAGAGGCATCGGAGGCAGATGCCTACCGCCAGAGGCTCGAGGAGGCCAATCTCCCCGAGGAGGCTCGCAACGAGGCTGAACGTGAGCTAGGTCGGTTGGCGCAGCTGCACCCGCAGTCCGCCGAGGTAGGTGTGATCAAGACATACCTCGATTGGCTGCTCGATCTCCCGTGGACGGTTCTATCTGAGGACAACCTCGACCTGGTTCACGCGGAGAAGGTGCTCGATGAAGACCATTATGGCCTCGAGAAGGTCAAGGAGCGTATCATTGAGTTCCTGGCCGTGCGTAAGCTGCATCGCGAGCGCGACGTGGAGAAGCCCGAGGAATACGCGCCAACCATTCTCTGCTTCGTCGGGCCGCCTGGCGTGGGCAAGACTAGCCTGGGGCGATCCATAGCACGCGCATTGGATCGCAAGTTCACCCGCATGAGCCTAGGAGGGTTGCGTGACGAGGCCGAGATCCGGGGACACCGTCGCACTTATATTGGCGCCATGCCCGGTCGCGTCATCCAAGCGCTAAAACGCGTTGGGACGCGAAACCCCGTCTTCATGTTGGATGAGGTGGACAAGGTGGGTTCGAGCTGGCGCGGTGATCCCGCCAGTGCCCTGCTTGAGGTCCTTGATCCGCAACAGAACTACGCCTTCCGCGATCATTACCTGGACCTAGACTTCGACCTTAGCGAGGTGTTCTTCATTACAACGGCGAACACGTTGAGCACTATCCCGCCGGCGCTCCAGGACCGCATGGAGGTGATCGACATCGATGGCTACACCGAGCACGACAAAGTGCAGATTGCCCAAGGGTATCTGATCCCACGGCAGATCAAGGTCAACGGCCTGGAGCCTGACGAGGTGGAGGTTAGCGAGGGTGCACTGCGAACGGTCATTCGCGAGTACACACGTGAGGCCGGCGTGCGAAACCTGGAGCGGGAAATGGGCCGGGCGCTGCGAAAGGTGGCGATGCGCATCGCCAAGTGCCCGGTTGACCAGGCTGTTTGTACGGAAGTCCTGGACGAGGCCAAAGTGCGCGAGTTTCTAGGCAAGCCACGCTATCGCGACGAAGCGAAGCTGCGCACAGAGCTCCCGGGCGTGGCCACCGGCCTGGCGTGGACGCCGGCTGGCGGCAGCGTCCTTTTCGTGGAGACACGTGTGATGGAAGGAAAGGACAAGCTTCTGCTGACAGGACAGCTGGGCGACGTGATGAAGGAGTCCGCCCAGATTGCCCTCAGCTTCGTGCAGGGCGATCTGCAGCGCCTGAGACTGGACAAAGACAGGTTGGAGGGGAAGACCGTGCACCTGCACGTACCGGCCGGCGCCATACCGAAGGACGGCCCGTCGGCGGGGGTGACCCTGGTCACAGCCCTCGTCTCTGGCTTGACCGGCCGCTCCGTTCGCGAGGATGTGGGTATGACAGGCGAGGTGACCTTGCAGGGGCAGGTGCTTCCCATCGGGGGCGTCAAGCAGAAGGTGCTAGCTGCCCATCGACACGGCCTGAAGACAGTGATCCTGCCGAAGGCCAACGAGGTGGACCTGGACGACGTGCCTGAGGAGATCCTGGATGACCTCCGGATCAAGCTGGTAGAGCACGTGGACGAGGTTCTCCAGGCTGCTTTCGAGTCGGAGTTCAAGTTCGAATCCGCCAAAGTCGGCGGAAACGGTCGGGAAGGGAAAGCTGTCGAGGCGTTGGCATAGCCTGCGCCACACACAAGCAGGAAGCCCCAGGCGACTGCTAGGTCGCGTGGGGCTTCCTGTTATGGGCATCGGAGCCGTGTAAGGATGGTGCGCGATGGGGCCAGCCAGCCTGCGCAGTCGCCACACCCCCTACCGTTGACCTAGCCCGCACCGCATGCTATGATTGCGGCCAGTCGTAGCGGATCCACAGTAGGAGAGAGCATTGAGCAATCTAACCTTGATGGCGGTCTTTGCGCATCCGGATGACGACGCCTTCGGAACCGGGGGCACGCTCAGCAAGTACGCGGCTGAAGGCTGCGACGTCCACCTGGTGACCGCCACACGGGGCGAGGCGGGTGAGATCGCCGAGCCGGACTTGGCCACCAGCGCCGACCTGCCCTTCGTGCGCGAGCAGGAATTGCGCTGTGCCTGTGGTATCTATGGTATCCACGAGCCCCGCTTCCTGGACTACGCGGACGGCTTGTTGCCAATCGTACATCAGGGACAGGCCGTAGGGAAAGTGGTACGCCTACTCCGCGAACTGAGGCCGCAAGTGGTGGTCACATTTGGCCCGGACGGAATCTACGGTCACTACGATCACATCGCTGTGCACCGCTGGACGACCATAGCCGTAGACCTGGCCGCTGACCCCGATTGCTTTCCGCATCACGGGGGCGCTACCTGCAGGCCGCATCAGGTTAGCAAGGTCTACTACCGCGTGCTCCCTCAGGCGCTCGTTGAAGCGATGGGCGAGGGCAGCAGGCCTGCTGCGGCCATGATGGACGGCGTGCCCTTCTACATGGTCGGGCGAGCACCCGACGAGATCACCACAGTCATCGACGTCGCCGACTACGTCAAGCAGAAGCTGCGAGGCCTCCAGTGTCACGCAACGCAGGTGGGCCGCCAAAGTCGCTTCTCCGAACGGGTCGAACGGGTGATCCAAGATCCCGCGTTCCGGTACGAGCACTTCGTGTTGGCGCGCTCGACTGTCGGCTGGGCGGAGGGTGTAGAGACGGACCTGTTCGCCAGGTTGAGATAGCCACCAAGTGAGAACTGCCGCAGCACTCATATCGAAAGGACATATTTGCGACCAGGGGAGACAAGCACGCAAGAATCGCCACCACGGCCAAGCCGCGATGCACCTACTGGCCCGTGACTCGGGGGGTAGATGAGCACTGAAAAAACGCCGGGCGCATCTGTCTCTCCATTTCGAATTCCTCTGTCTCGCAGAAGGTCTTGCCACGGAAAGACCCGCACTCCTCAACGATCGCATCGAGCTTGTCGTCAGACCGCGTCACTGAAATAGTCCACGTGACGGTCCACGTAGTCGAGTCGACAAGAAACGGCTCTTTCGCAGCCATCCTGTAACCCGTGAAACTCGCATTGGCCGTGGCAGGTGCCAATTCCGCCTCGCCTTCACTCGTGGGGGACACACTCCTGCAAGGGTAGAAGGTAGCCGTGCCGTCGCTCTCCTGGATGATATCCAGGTACATCAGGGCAAACGATATGGTTTCCGGAACTCGACCGTTGACCCAGAAGCCCAAGAAATGCTCAAGCGCAGAGCCTATGGGGCGGACGATGACGGTCTGACTCCTTGTCACCTCGTCGCCGTTGAGCTTCACGATTCGCCAGGTATAGGTAGTCGTCGTGGCAGGGTGCTCGACTCTCTCTCCCTCCGCGCCTACCACACCAACACCATCCAGGTGCACTTCACTCACGGGCCGGATATGCCAGAACAGGGTGGTGTGCTGTCCCTCGTCGATGGTTGGGGGGTCTACGCTGATGTCAATCTCTGGATTGACAGCAGCCACCGCCGTTTGAGCGACTGCTGTTTCTGCGGCGGCAGTCCCCACTAGATTCGGGGTCGCAGTCGGGGTGGGCGTGGCCGTCGCAGTCGAGGGCGAAGTGGGGACAGGCGTTGGAGTGAACGTGGGCGTTGTGGTGCCTGTCGGTGTCGGCGGCAGCGGTGTGCTGGTCGAGGTGGGGGTGTCAGTTGATGGCACCTCAGTATCGATGGGCGGCACAGTTGCGGCAGTCGATTCCCCGGCGACCATCACAGGCGTTATGGTGTCCGTCGAACTCGCCTGACCAGGGAGCGGCCAGCCAGCCACAAGAAGACCCGCGCCGAGGAACAGCACCAGCAACGCCGCTAGGCCGGCGATCACGGGTCCCGAGGGTCGCCGCCGTCTGTGTGGCCCAGACAGCGGCTCATAGCTGATTTCAAAGGAATCGGTCGGTGGCGGTCCGCTGAGCGGTAGCATGGTGTCAAAGATCGCATTCGGCTCTGGGGCCGACTCCCTAATCGGCGGCTGAGGCGCGGCGGACAAGGAACCCTCAAGGGCATCTACCATTGCACCGGCCGTCGGATAGCGCTGGTCCCGATCCTTGGCCAGGGCACGCATCAACACGGCCTCCACGGACCGCGGCAGGTCCGGGTTCACCTGCGAGATCCGTGGCACCGGCTCCAACACGTGCTTCATTAGTTGCTGGGTGGGGGTATCCCCTTTGTAGGGCACCTCCCCGGCGAGCATCTCGTACAGGACGATCCCCAGAGCGTACACATCGGCACGGCCGTCGATCTCCACCCCACCCTCAACCTGTTCGGGGCTCATGTAGGCGGGTGTGCCGATGACGGCGCTGCCGGTGAAGGAGGCCGTAGCCTCGGTCAGCCGGACAATGCCGAAGTCGGAAAGGTAGGCACTTCCCCTCTGGTCGAACAGGATGTTGCCAGGCTTCACGTCGCGATGAACGACGCCTCTGGCATGGGCATAGTCCAGCGCCGCCGCGATGGGCCGCAAGATCTCGACGGATTCCTCCAGGGAGATCTCGGCCTGAGTGATGCGGTCACTCAACGTGCCGCCGGCCATGTAGCGCATGACTAGGTAGGGTTGATCATCCTGCTGGCCAAAGTCGTAGATGGGCACGATGTCCCGGTGCTCCAGAGAAGCGATGGTCTCGCCTTCATGCTGGAAACGCGCCAGGAACTGCGGGTCATGGGTGAACTGGCGGGGCAAGACCTTGATGCCCACCTGGCGATTGGCGGAGGGGTCCTGCGCCAGGTAGACGGTTGCCATGCCGCCTCGGGCCAGCTCGGAGATGATTTGATAGCGGCCGATCTGTAGTCTATTCATTCTTGCTCCTTATCAGGCCTGCCGGCGGGTCAGCACGGCCTGGGAATGTCTACAGCTACCAGCCTATCTGCGCCCCTCTACTGGGCCTCGGAAGAGCCTCCTCGGCGGGTCATGCGTCAACTGGGGACAAACGCCAGGGTGATATTGCTGTACCCCAGGCCAATGGTGTCACTAGCTCGCAGCTCGTAGCTCCGCCCAAAGGACAGACGCTGGCCGTTGAGGAAGGTGGGGTTTCTCTCCACCAGTGCCTCCAGATAGTAGGCGCCGTCCCGCTCGGTGATCTGGGCGTGGCGGCGCGAGACGCGGCGGCTGCCCGCCAGCCACTCCAGATTGGCGGCCAGCAGCTCGTTGTGGGCCGGGTCAGCATCCGTCCGGCCAATGATCGCTGGCTGCCACTCGACGGGAAAGAGCACCTGGGTCGTGGCTTCCTGAAGCGCAAACCGGGCACCTGTGGCCAGTGGCCGGCGCAACTGGCGGAACGTGTCACGGATCCAGGTGAAGTCCAGCCGGTCGCCCGGCTGGACGCCCTGGTCCAGCAGCGTCTTGGTGCCCTCCAGCGGCCGCTGCTGTCCCTCCAGGTACAGGCCGTAGAGTTCCGGCGCCTCGCCGTCCAGTTCCTGAAACTCGCTCAGCACCTCCTCAATCAGACCGGCCACCGTCAGCGTCTTGCGCACCGCTACCCGCTGGTTGGTTTCGTCGAACACATCGACGGTCAGTTCAAGATAGTCACTCATCATTCGGCTCCAGGTTCAGGGTCTTGAGCTCGCGAGCCACGTTCACCAGGTCGACCGGCGACATGATGGCCATCAGGTCATTATCCATGCCCTCTGCCTTCAGTAGCGCCTTGAGCGCTCCGATGTCCACATCGTCTGGCACCGATTTCATCAATGCTAGTGGCTGCTGCGGCAGGTCGGGCTCGTCCCCTTTTTCCTGCTCCCGAGCGACAGGTACGATGGCGGCAGCCTCGACTCCCTCACCGGTGCCGCCACGTTCTTCAGCGCCCTCTGCCTCGGCAGGTTCCTGGACGTGCTGCCAGGAAGCCTCATGCCCTGGAAAGCGCTCCCGGATCTCCTGCACCCAACGGTCCAGGCTCTCGGCCTGGCGCTTTTCATCCAGGTACGGCGTGGCCACCTGCAGCATCACGGTGCGGCCCGACCGGACGACAAAGCCGCGTCCCAGGGGCAGTTCGGCCTGGGCTAGGCTTCGCGGGATGCGGCCGTTGAGAGCAAGCACGGCGTCGTCCGACTGGAGGGCGATGCCCAGCCTGGGCATCTGGAGCTGCTTGCGCAGCTGCTCTGGTGAGCGCGTGATATGGGGCGAGCCGGCCACGACAAAGTGCAGGCCGTCCGTGCCTCGCTCGCGGGCCAGCGCCGCCAGGGCCGGGAAGGCCTCCCGCAGATCCCGAGCTTCTTCGGCAAAGGTGTCATAGTTGTCGATGATGACGAAAACTGCACGTTGGTCTTCCGCCACTTGCTGGCATTCTACGTCCAGCGCTTCGATCAGGCCGGCCAACTCTTCGTTGTCGGTCACCGCAGCAACCACGTGTGGCAGGTCTGCCAGCGTCCGTTGCCCCCCATAGCGAGTGAGGCGCCGCTGGTAATCGATCAGAACCAGCGTGACCCCCTGCGGAGAGTACGTGTGGGCCAGGGAGAGGACCAGGCTTCGCAGCGTGGTTGTCTTTCCCGAGTTGGGCGGGCCGACCACCAGGCAGTGGGGACCCTGGACCGGCAGGTTGAGCACCCATGGCTCGAGGTTCCGGTCCTCGACGCCCAGCGGAACCTGGATAGAAGCACCCGTCGTCGCCCGCGCCAACAGGTCGGACAGCAGAACTCGTTCCGCTAGCGTGCTGATCGGCAGCGGGCGTCTCTCCGCTGGCAGCCTTGCGGCAGCCTCCTGCAGCAACCGCACCAGATATCCCAACCGCCGTGTCTCGTCTGGCCCTGGCGACTCGCCGGCTGCGCCGACCGGCAGTGCGGCCTGGAACGCCAGCGCCCGCCGTCCCACCTTGACGAACCCCCGCCCCGGGATGTCGTCGATGCCTCGCGCACCACGTCCGACAATGCCCGTGTACTCGGTCGGGTCGGAAAGTTTGAGCGCCAGCCGTTCGGTGAACAGGCTGTACAGCTTCCCGCCCAGGGCGCCCGGCAGTTCGGCGGAGACGGCAAAGTGCATGCCATAGGCCCGCGACTCGCGGGCCAGCGAGACCAGCATGGGCATCAGGTTGTCAAAACTCTCCCGAAACTCGGCGAAGTTGTCGATCACGACCAGGAGGGCCGGCAAGGCCCGCTCAGGCTGCCCTTGGTTGTAGCTGTAAAGGTCATCGGCCCTGGCACTGCTAAGCAACGCCTTTCGCTCCCCCAGGAACCTGTCCAGTTGTCGTAGCAGGCGCGTCACCCGTTCCTCTTCGTCGGGCGTGATGATGGCGCCAACGTGGGGCAGGTCGCGGAAGACGCCCAACTGGCGACCGCCAAAGTCGAGGACGTAGACGTGCAGCTCCTGGGGCGAGTGCGTAGCCGCCAGCGTCGTGATCATCGTGCGCAGGAACGTGGTCTTTCCCCAGCCCGAGGCGCCAAAGACGACGGCGTGTCCCCGCCGCAGGTCCACGACCAGCGGCATCTGCTCGGCGTGGTGAGGATTGTCGATCAGACCCTCCACAGCCCTCATGGCCTGGGTTTCCCAATCGACACCTCTCCACCCACCGTCGCCGCGCAACCAGCGGGGCACGGCGCCATTGAGGACAACCGATTGCTCCATCTCGCCGGCCCTGTCGGCCACATCCAGGATGGCGTTGATGCCCTCAGGATTCAGGTACCCGGCGTCTACTGGCGTCTGGAGGCTCATCGACTCCGGCAGGAAGTTGGGCCACGGCTTCCGCTGGGGCAGAGAGTGCTCTCGGGCCAGGTTGGCCATGGTATCGACCATCACCTCAAAGACCTTGGGCAGTTCGTCGGCGCTGCTGGCAGATCCCTTCCGTGACCGGTCGTGCCAGATGACGTCAGGCGTCTTCTCCTCCACGCCCCCGTGGAATTCGGAGCCGGTCCAGGCCACCTGGATCAACTCGACGTTCTCGTTGCCGACCTGCAGATAGCCACGGCCGGGAATTCCCGTTGGCAAGTAGGCTGCGTCAGGCCGGCGTAGCACTTCAGAGCTCTCCTCCCGGGTCTCTACGCGCAGCGCAATACGGAACTTGATGTTGGCCCTCATCTGGTCTGTCACCCCCGTCGGACGCTGCGCCGCCAGAATGAGAGTGATGCCCAGCGCGCGGCCGAGGCGCGTGATGGAGTTGAGCTGCGCCTTGTACTCGGGGTTCTCAGCAATCATCTCGGCGAACTCGTCGATGAAGACGAACAGGTGGGGATAGGGCGCCGTCTTGAGCGCCTGCCCCTTGACCGTCACAGGATGGCCGTAGGGCGGCTCGTGCAGGCCGTTCTTGCGATAGTGGACGATGTGCTTGGACCCGGTTGCCACGTTGATGGCTTCGCGCCGGTGGATCTCGGCCATGATGGCGGCGAACATGCGCTCCACGGCGTTGCCCCTGAGGTTGGTCACGATGTCGACGCAGTGGGGCAGCTTGCGGAACGGCTCAAAGGCGGCGCCCCCCTTAAAGTCCACCAGCACGAAATTCACGATGCTCGGATCATAGTTGTAGGCCAGGCTCAGAATCATGGTCATCAGCAGCTCGGACTTGCCGGACCCGGTACTGCCGGCGATCAGACCGTGGACGCCGTCGGCGTCGGCCGAGAACTTGAGCCGGCGGATATCGCCGCCCGAAAGCATACCCAGGGCCGACTGCAACCAGTCGGCCTGGTCCGGCCGCTGGCAGGATTGCCAGTTGGCCAGAATCCGCTGGCGAAGCTCCTGTGCCGTCGTGACCTGCAGCATATCCAGCATCAGGACACTGCGCGGCAGGTCGGCACCATAGCTTTCGCGCACGCGCAGGGGTTCCAGATAGCGCGCGAATTGCTCCAGCGCCTGCGTACTGCGGATCACGTCTGCCCGGCCGGCGTGTCGGGCGGTGTTCACGCCAACCTCAGCGAAGCGGAAGCCGATCTCCTCCCCCGTCTGGCCCTCGCCCTTGGGCATGGAGGTGAGCTCAATGACCGCCTGGCATCCACCTGGTACCAGGCCCAGTTCGGGAACCAGGAAAAGGATCGCCGCCCCCAAGCGCGAGCCTTCGGCCATGAGCAGGGAGATGCCGGGGTCGCTCTCCAGTTCGGCCAGGGCTGACTCTGGAGGCACCGTCGCCAACATGTCAACCACCACCAGGAGGAACGGGCGGGTTACGTCAGCATCCTGATCCTCCTCACGCAGCCGCATCTGCCGCTCCTCCAACACGGCTCGTAGCCGCCGCAAGAAACGGAAGGCTTTGCTTTGGTCTCTGTCACCGTCTCGATCGGACTGGTCCTCGAAGCACAGAGCATCTCGCGACCCTTCGTCGCCGCAGTGAGGCAGCTGGCTCAGCCAGCGCCAGGCGCTGCGGGCGCTATGTAGTCCGAGGATGTACAGGCCAGCGTCAGTTGGAGCGTGAAAGGCACTATAGTGGACCAGCAACGCGCCCATGAAAGCATAGGCATCCTGCGCCGACCCGCTGACGACGCCGAGGGCATCCTGGGCACATTCCACCTCGTTCCGCTCGGAAGCCGAAGGGCACAGGCGGATGGTGATGGCCACGTCACCCAGTACGCACGAGTCCTCGGCCAGGCGCATGGCACTTCGCACCAGTGGGTCTTCGGGGCCGCTAGGTTTCGAGAGCGCGTAGACGACCGTGGATGGCCGCGTGCCCAGACCGAGCCGCAGTGCACCAAAGTCGGGGTCGCTGGGGCGGCGTTCCCAAAGGCGAGTGCCCAGCCGCCCCTTCTGGTTCGCGTCCAGCTCACCCCGATGGGCCTCGTAGGCGATGCGCAGGACCTGGGACGGATCAGGGTAGTTGTGGCGATAGAACCGGCGCTGGATCCCGTGCTGGGTCGCCATCTCCTTGCGCAGTTCGATCAGCCCTTCCAGGTAGGCGGCCTGCCTTGCCCGTCTGCGCTTCCTCCCTTCGTAGTGGCTGTGGAGTGCCATGCCCATCGAAACGACGACCGAAATGGCCATAGGGATCATGATCAACAGGTTGCGTCCGTTCCCAGAGATGGACATCAGCACGTAGCCGACAATGGACACCAGCGGCATGAAGACCTGGACGAGCGGCCGACTGGGGTTCCTCTCTTCTTCCGGTGGATCGGGAATCCCGACTTCACCGCTGGGTAGACCGGGCTGCAGCCGCGGCGGGCGCTCGATGTATCGAACAGTGGACATGGTGTGCATCCTAGTGTTCACCCCATCGGTATGGGAGCCGCTCGTGCATCTGGCTACACGGTCAGGTCCCCGTTGGCTACCTGCCAAGAGCGGCAGCTAGCAGGACCAGCACGGTGACAGCAAGGGCCGCGGCCAGGACGATAGCAAGGGTGCGCCAATTGGGCCGTGGCTCCCTGCCATCCTTCGGCACCGGAGGCACGCTGACCTGCAGTTCCCTGGCCAGCGTAAGCACGTCCGGCTGGCGTCGCCGGTAGTCCTTGCTGACTGCCCGCTCAACGATCTGTGGGATGTTCTTGAGATCAGGCCGGTTGATGGCCGAGAGTTCCGAGTGGAGCACGTCGTGAGCGACTTCCGCTTCAGCCCGCAGGCGGAACGGATATAGCGGCCGCCCGGCCAACATCTCGTACAGGATCAGTCCCAATCCATACACATCGCTGAATGCCCCTAGCCGACCCCCACGCGCCTGGAGCAACTCGGGAGCCACGTAGGCCGGGAAAGCGAGGCGGCGATGCCAGTGCTGCCCCGCGTCTGCCGGGGCCGTTACTACGCCCATGTCAAGCAGAATTGGGCGTGGAACCCCCTCTGCGTCGCGACGCACCAGTGTCATCTCAGGGCCAAGGCACAGGTGCAGGCGTCCAGCCTGGTGCATCAGCGTCACGGCGTCTGCCAGGCTCAACGTCAACCACACAGCGTGCCGGTACCAGGGCTGCGGATCTTCCCGGAGCAGGTCTCGTAGGGTTCTGCCCTTGATGTGAGCAAACACGGCGTAGCAGAAGGTCCGATCGCCAAGCACGGCCCTGCCGTAGGGATAGTCGTCCACGTCAGCTCGGGCATGCGCCGGGAGCAAGGTGGGGAGAGCTGGATGCTGTCGTTTCTGCCTTTGCAGAGCCATCAGGAATCCAGCCTCCCGCCCTAATCGCTCCTCGAAACCTTGGTGCGCGACCTTGATCAGGACCTTCTGGTCCTCACGCTCCGCTTCGTAGATGGCCGCCGCCGGCAGTACGGTGAGTAGCTTGATGATATCCGTCTCGCCCAGCGACTCACCGCACTCGAGGACGATCGGTTTGTCGTCCGTGGCGCAGTGGCTCTCCTGGCACCACAGGCTACCCACCGGCGCCTCGCGCCAGCAACGCAGGCAAACCTGTTTCATGGTGTCGATCTGTCCCTTTGGTCAGCGACAAGCCGCGGGCTATGGTCACAGAGGTCCATCGACCGCGTCGCCGGAACCCACCTCATCTTCGCACCTCGAGGAGATACTCAGTGAAACCTGGTCGCGCCCAGAGCATCTCCGTGCTCATAGGAACGGATCGCCGACTCGAGGTCTGCACTCAGTTCAGCGCACTTGCCGGCGTACCTGTCGACCATCGGCTTCAGCGTTTCAAGGTATTCGGCGTGAGCTGCCGCGCCAACCGCACCCGTGAAGGCGGCAGCCTTGAGGACAGCGATGGTCGTCCCCATCGCCTTGCTGATTTGCTCAGCCTTCTCACCAACTGAGTAGAACTGATCGGCCATCTTCTTAACAGCATCCACGTCCATGTGCACATCTGCCATGGTAACCTCCCTGGGAGAGCCAGCTCGCGACAGTCTCTGACCGGGTTGAGCTCCCGGACGAACTCACGTTCCGTGATAGATCTTCTCTGCCAGTTCTGCGAACTGGTCGGCGACTTGAGCTGCGGTTCTATCCGCTTCGTTTATGATGTCCCGAGCGCTGTTTATCCCCTCAACCTTCCTTCTGAAGCGGTCGATGATGCTCTCCGACTCAGGAAGGAAGGTGGAACGGCATTCCTGGACAAAGAGCTCTGCACCAGCTCCTTCCCAGATGCCACCTTTCTCGACGCGAGTGACCATGTCCTGGATTGGCTTCATTACATCTTCAGCCCACCCTTGCTGAAGTTTGTTGATCCGTCCCACAACCTCGTCAACTGAGGGATTGACAAGCTTCAAGATACCCGACAGTAGCCCCATCGTTCGCCTCCTGTTACTGATAGAACTCACCAGCTTCTTTATCAGCCTCTTCCATCGCCCGCTTCGCATACAGGATGTCTTTCGCAAGTTCCGCGTGCTTCTCGGCCAGGCTCTCCATCGCCCTGGCCATCGCCCGGCAGCCCTGAGTGAACTTCTCGCCAGCCGAGCCCAGTAGGGCTCCATCCTCCAGTTGCTGGGCAATACTGAACACTTCGCTCTTTGCTGGCCCCAGGGCATCGGCGGCCCCGGTGTAGGCCCCGTGCAGCTCGTCCATGAACTCCATGTCCATACGGATTACATCTTCAGCCATGTCTACCTCCTTAGGACAGTTGTTCTACTGCTGCGGGCCAAGAGTCCGTCCGCGAGGCCAGGACTCTGGGACAGATGGTGGCCCGCCGCAGGTAGTCTATGATCCAGTTCGAACGTTGTGGGCGGCTTCTGCTTCTCCAGTCGCAGTATCAAGAATCTCCACAATCTTGTTGATGCCCTCGATACCTTGTTCCAGGGCATCCATCATACGCTCCCGACCCATTGCCACCTCATAAGCCTCGTCCCAGAACGAGTCTGCTGCGTCACCCTTCCACATCTTGTGTAGAGAATTCATTGCTAACGTAGTCCTGTTGCAAGGTTCCGCGAGGTCATGCCATACGTGTCTGAGTTTCGTGCCTATCTCCTTCAGCGCCTCGAGATCAGCCCGAATTGTGTCTGCCATGGGTCCTCCTCCTGAGTGATGTTCCCCAGCCCTTCTCTCGATGGGTTTAGAACCAACCTACCGTGACCTCCAGTGTACCTACTGTGTGTATTCGTCAGTTCTCATCACCTCCTCGCAAGCACCGAAGCTGTCGTCAGAGCCTGGGCGAACCAGACTCCATGCCCCGCGCAGGTCTCCGAGCAATAGGCATCGGCTTCCTTCCTTCCCGACTGCGCGTACCCGCGACCCCGAGAGGCCATCCCGCCTACCGCCGCCTTGCCGGCTCCAAGACCAGGTGCGTTTCTCGGCCAATGCCGACCCGTGTGCGGGCCGTGATGTCCAGAAGCACAGGGCTCTCTGCAGCGATGCGCTCGCCGTTTACGTAGGTACCGTTGGCGCTCAGCTTGTCCACAATGTAGAGGCCGCGTTGGCCGAAGCGGATCTCGGCGTGGCGCCGCGAGACGCCCGTGTCGGTGGTGAGATCCAGGTCACACTCCCCTCGGCCGATGGTGAACGGAAAGCGCACCACATCGATTCGCTCGCCCACTCGGCCCTGGTCGGGAAAGGCCTCAACAGTCACGGCAAGCCGCGGCGGGGCCGCCAGAACACGCTGCTGCGTCGTCGCCGGCTGGCGTTGGGACTCGCGCCCCACGGATGGTGGGTTGAGCGGCAGCCCTGCCGTCTTGGAGGCGCTCAGCCCTCCGGCCTGCATCAGCGGTGTGCCACTGATCCGCCTTTCCCACAGGCTGCGGAAGACCAACCAGCCCACCACGGCCAGAATGATGAAGGCTATGGTCACCGGTATCACCGGATTGGCTCGCAGCCCGTTCATGACGACCTCCCCAAGCCCAGGTGGCCTGGGCGGCACGTAGGTGGTCTCGCCCGCTACGCTGGCTAGCGTTTGGCCCTCCGCGTCGAGGGCCTCCACCACGACCACGTACTCCCCGGGCGAGAGCAGGGCCAGCGGAACAGTGATGGGCGGTGCGTCGGTCGCCTGCGCGTTATGCATCATGGCCACTTCGTTCTTGTCGGGATGGATCAGCGAGACCCGATACTCCCGCACCCGCTCGTTGCTCTCTACTTCTAGGTCCACAAGCAGAGCTGGGACGTCGTGGTCGAAGTGAAACAAGGGCTGGGTCATTGCGGGCAAGGGCAGCTGGTAGGTTAGGACGTCTTCGATGGTGGTCAGTGTGCTGCCCGCTGCATCCAACGCCTGAACCACGACCAGGTATTGACCTTCGGCCACGCTGTCGAGCGATATGGTGATGGGAGGTGTACCAGCCGCCTCGACCCGCTGATCGAGAGTCACCACGTTCGTCCCTTCGCCCTTCAAGATCACCCGGTAACCGGCGATCTTGACGGCGTCCACCGTCTCCATGTCGATGTTCAGCGCCCTCGCCTCCAGATCGAGGGTGAATAGCAGAGCCCCAATATGCACGCCCGTCAGGTCAGGGGCATGCACAAACTCGCGCTCTGCTGAAATGGGACTGCCCTGCTCTGAGATCAGAGGCATCCCATCCGGAGCGAACGCCATGACCTCAACCCGATACGTCTGACCGGTGATCAGCCCGGCCGCCTCCAGTTGAATCGTTTGGCTGGCACCCGGCTGCGCGATGGCATACCGTTGCACTTCGACCCCTAGTTGGTTCCACAAGACGACCTGCAGGCTGCCAATCGCCTCGTGATGAGCCAGCGCCAGATCGAGTTCGTAGATGTCCCTCGCGGCATCATATCTGACGCCAGTCAGGCTGACACTGGTAGGTACGGGCTGGTCGGACTGGGCCCTCACAGGCACCAGCAGCGCCGGCCCCAGCACCAGCAGCAACGTCCAGGCCACCACGCGTGTCCACCTCAAAGCAAACATCGAAAACAGGCGTCCCTTCATTGTGCCCATCTTCCCCAGGGCGGTCCAGCCACGGAAGGCATTGTGGCCATGGATCGGCAAACCCATGCCGCGGACCGGGACGCTGATCGCGCGGACTGGCGCGCGCCTTGCCGCGGGGGGCTGGATCCGGGCTTCGTTTCTGCTCCCCACAGGGTCAAGAGACGGGGCGCACAGCGAGGTACTCTGTCTGACATCGTCACGAGACCCTCCCAGGTCTCTCTTGCGCGGTCGAACCCCGCCCATCGGACGGGGATTGACGCTGTATCAACGGTAGGTAGACCCGCCGCCTCACCGGCCCGACTACGATCAGAGTAGCTCCAAAGCCATCTGCTTCCTCCGCGGTGCCCTCGATGCCCGGGCTGTCCTGGTGCCACATCTGGTCCTTGTCAGCCGACAGGCCGCTGGACGAGCCGTACAAGACGTTGACGGCGCCAGCGTTCGTTATGGCTGGGCTGGCCACGTCCTCTCCCGGAACCCCCACGGCCAGGTCGGCGTGACCATCCCCGTCAAGATCGCCCGAAGCCAAGGCAGATCCAAAGTAGTCCATCTGTTGAGCCACGCCGATGACCCCTGCACTGTCCTGATACCATAGCTGATCCCCCGTGGCGGTGAGTCCCGCGCGTGAGCCGTACAGGACGTTCACAACACCGGCGTCTGCCACCTCTGGGTTCCCAACATCCTCATAAGGGACACCCACCGCCAGGTCGGCGCAGCCATCTCCGTCCAGGTCGCCAGCAGTCAAGGCGGACCCGAACCGATCGCCGAGCTGAGCCACGCCACCAACGCCCGGGCTGTCCTGGTGCCACATCCGGTTCCCCGGGACGGTGAGCCCTACGGACGAGCCCATCAGGATGTTTACAGCACCTCCACCTGGCATAGGCAGTCCTCCGGCCGAATCTCCCGGCACACCCACGGCCAGGTCGAGATAACCGTCGCCGTCAAAGTCGCCGGTGGCCAAGGCAAACCCGAACTCATCAAACTCCCTGGGCGTGCCTTCAACGTCCGGACTGTCCTGGTACCACATTTGGTCCCCCATGGCCGAGAGGCCGTCGGACGAGCCGTATAGGACGTTCACGGCACCCGCATCTGTCACTTCTGGGTTTCCAACATCTTCATGCGGAACACCTATGGCCAGGTCGGCATAGCCGTCTCCATTCAGGTCACCGGCAGCCAGTGAATACCCAAACCAATCTCCCCACTCGGCCACGCCAACAGCTTCTGGGCTGTTCTGGTGCCACCACTGGTTTCCGACGGCGGTGAGCCCTTGGGATGAGCCGTATAGAACATTCAAAGCGCCAGCGTCTCCCAAGCCCTCGACATTGTCGAATGGGACGCCGACGGCCAGGTCGATGTAGCCATCCCCGTCAAAGTCGCCAGCGGCTAGAGCCAGCCCGAACCCATCCCCTGCCTCCCCGGCGCCCTCAATGCCCGGGCCGTCCTGGTACCAGAGCTGGTCTCCCACAGGGGACAGACCTGCGACCGAGCCATACAAGACGGCTACGGCACCAGCGTTTTCCACTTCCGGGCTCCCCAAGTCTTCATGCGGGACGCCCACAGCCAGGTCGACGTAGCCGTCCCCGTCGAAATCGCCCGCGGTCAATGCACCACCGAAGCGATCGCCACCTTCAGCCCAGTCCTCGACGTCGTTGGCGTCCTGGTGCCATAGCTGGTCCTCCGCAGCGGTGAGCCCCGCGGAGGAGCCGTACAGGACGTTCACAGCACCGACATCGTCTAGTTCTGGATGCTCACTACCATCCAGTGGGACACCTATGGCCAGGCCGGCGTAGCGTTCTCCGGCAGAGGCGGGAGAGAACCGATGATCGCCGCCGGCACCGCCGCCGTGTATCGGCATTGGGCGCACGGCGAGGGCTGCCCACCAGTTCAAGAGGAAACACAGGCACCCAGCGCTCCTGAGGACATAACTTCTCTTTCTACGCATCGCCGACCTCTATCTCTCGATCGTCATTCGTCCAGTTGTACTGGGATCTTTCCTGCTAGATGGTTTGGATCCTTGGCGCGCTAACTCAACCCTGAGGAAGGAGAGCAGCGCCTCCAGACTGCCGAATCCCTGCCGGCGTCGCTCGCCAAAGACCTCCTCCACGGCGAACCGCCAGGGACTTGCCCGATCTGTCCCACTATCCCGCTCCTGCCAGCAGCGCAGCAAATAGGCGCGATACCCCTCATATTCGTCCTTGCGCATCAGCAATCGCCTGAGATTGGGCATCTCTTCCCTCGATTCTTGTCAAAAGCAATAGACGCTGCTATAGTCGCCTACAATCGCGTCGCTGATGCACCGTCACCGAACCCCAATACTCGCCATTCTACGTAGGTGTTCACACAACAACGGGCCTAACACGAAGCTCTCAGGTCACGGTCACCGACATCTCAACGTACGGGGTTCGTCTGGTTCGTCGCTCCACTGGACGTCAACCCTCGGAGTGCACCGTTGGTGGGAAAGCCAGTCCGTGACTACGGTGCCATCTTTCGCCTTCATCAGGTGCGATTCGTCCATAACCTATCATCAAGCGCTTTGGCAACCCTTAGACGGTCATTAAGCAGTCCCTGGGGGAAGGAATGAAGGGCGCATTCCACTTGCGGCTTCTGGGGCCGGTGCATATCGAGCACGATGGCAAGCCGGTGCGGGGCTTCAGGTCCCGGAAGGCGCTGGCGCTGCTGGCCTACCTGGCCGTGGAGGGTCAGCCCGTTCCCCGACAGCGTCTGGTCGACCTGTTCTGGGGGGACAAGGCGGAGTCTCAAGGCCGGAACAACCTCAGTTGGGTGCTGCACAGACTCTCCACACGCCTGCCGGGCTGCCTGCAGGCCGACCGCCACACCGTCGAGTTCCCGCGGGGACCTTCGGGCGGTAGCTGTTGGCTGGATCTTGACACCTTCGAAGAACTGGCGACACAGGGCGACGCCGCATCACTGGAAAGGGCTGCGGAGTTGTATCGGGGGGAGTTTCTGGAGGGATTGTACCTGAAGGGCTGCCCTGAGTTCGAGCTGTGGCAGGTGCGGGAACGGGAGCGGTGGCGCCGCCGGGTGACCGGGGTGTTGAACGAACTCGTCGGGCATCACAGTCGGCAAGGCAAAATAGAACAGGGATTGCACTTCGCCCGCCGCCTATTGCGATTGGAGCCCTGGCGGGAGGAGGCTCACCGGGCAGCGATGCGGCTTCTGGCACAGGGCGGTCAGCGAAGCGCGGCGTTGGCCCAGCACGAAACCTGTCGCCGCATTCTGGCCGAAGAGCTGGGCGTGGAGCCCTCTGAGGCGACCGAACGCCTGTACCAGCAGATCCAGGCTGGAGACCTGGCGTCCGTGGCCGCGGTTCGCGGGCTCGATCTCCTCTCTCAGCCTCCAGCCCCTGGCGACCCCCCCTTCAAGGGGTTGGCGTTCTTCGACGTGGCCGATGCCGATCTATTCTTCGGCCGCGACATCCTCACTGCCCGCCTCGTCCAGCTTCTTGGCGAGCCACCGACTCCTTCCCCGGAGGAAGGAGTCGGTGGAGGGGGCTTCTTGGCCGTCGTCGGCACGTCGGGCTGCGGGAAGTCGTCGGTAGTGCGGGCCGGGTTGGTCGCGGCCCTACAGCGCGGCAAGCCCCTGGCCGATGGCACCCCACCGCCGGAGGGCAGCCACCTGTGGCCTGTGGTGATCATCACCCCTACTGCCAACCCCCTGGAATCACTGGCCCTCGGCCTCACGCGCAGCGTGGACCCGATGCCGGCTGCAACCGCCCTAGTGGACAATATGGCCAGGGACTTCCGCAGCCTGCACCGCCATATCCGCAGGACGCTGTCCCCCTCTGCCCAGGCCCGGACGGGGCGTCGCCTCCTCCTGGTCGTCGATCAGTTCGAGGAGCTCTTCACTCAGTGTCACGATCCGGCCCAACGTGAGGCCTTCGTCGACAACCTGCTCACCGCCGCCGCTGCTCCCTCTCCCTCCCAGGGAGAGGGCTGGGGTGAGGGTGAGGGCCACGGTGGGGATGACGGTTCCACCCTTGTGGTCATCACCCTACGGGCCGACTTCTACCACCACTGCGCCCAGTTCGAGAGCCTGCGCGCAGCCTTGGAGCAGCACCAGGCCTACATCGGCCCCATGACGCTCGACGAACTGCGCAGCGCCATCGAGGAGCCAGCCCGGCGCAGCGGCTGGAACCTGGAGCCCGGCCTGGTCGACCTCCTCCTGCGCGACGTGGGCGACGAGCCCGGCGCTTTGCCCCTCCTCTCCCACGCTCTGCTCGAGACCTGGAAACGGCGCCGGGGCCATACCCTTACACTCGGCGGGTACGCTGAGACCGGCGGCGTCCAAGGCGCGATTGCTATGACTGCGGAAGCGGTGTACCAACGACTGGACGAGAGCCAGCAGGCCATCGCCCGCAACATCTTCCTTCGACTGACCGAGCTGGGAGAGTCGACGCAGGACACACGCCGCCGCGCCCGACTGGCCGAGCTCCTCCCGCGCCCCGAGGAGGCCACCACCGTAGAGACCGTCATCAACACGCTGGCCGACGCCCGCCTGATCACCACGGAGAGGGAGACTGTCCAGGTGGCCCACGAAGCGCTGATTCGCGAGTGGCCCTCCCTGCGAGAGTGGCTCGAGGAGGACCGGGCTTTCCGGGTTTGGCAGGGACGGCTGTGGGCGGCCCTGCGCCAGTGGGAGGCCAGCGACGGGGACGAGGGGGCGCTGCTGCGCGGCGCCCCTCTGATGGAAGCAGAGCAGTGGCTGGCGCAGCGTTCGGGCGACCTGAACCCGAACGAGCGCTCCTACATCCGGGAGAGCGTGAACGTACGGGAGCGAGAACAGACGGCGCAGGAGCGGAGGCGGCGGCGGCTGACGCTGGCGGCTGTGGGAGCGGCGGCCATCTTTCTGGCTCTGGCCGTATTTGGCAGGATAGGATGGCGGCAGGCCGAAGAACTGCGTCAAGAAGCGGAGGTGCGGCGCCAGGTCGCCCTCTCCCGACAGCTAGCGGCCCAGTCTGTCAACCAGCTGGGCGTTGGCAGCCACGCCACAGCCCTGCTCCTGGCCATAGAGGCGGGACGCGCAGCCGAGACGGCTGAGGCTACTTCACTGCTGCACGAGCTCTTCACCCGCCTTGGGTATCCGATACTCACCCTCTCCGGTCACACGGATGGGGTTCAATGGGTCGAGTGGAACGAGGACGGAAGCCGCATCTTGACGGCCAGTTCTGATGGCACAGTCCGCGTGTGGGATGCGAGAACAGGCGCAGAGCTCATTGTGTTGTCCCGTCATGCGGGTGGTGTCACTCAGGCTATGTGGAACCGAGACGAACAGCTTGTTCTGACCGCTGGCGAGGACAGGGCAGCGCGTGTGTGGGATGCAGAAACAGGATCCGAGCTGGTCGCGCTGACTGGTCACAGGGATGCAGTCCGGCAGGCGGTGTGGGATTCCGACGAGAGCCGCATCCTGACGGCCAGCTCCGACGGCACGGCGCGGGTGTGGGATGCAAGCACGGGAGCCGAGGTACTCACCCTGTCCGGTCACGACGGGGCGATCAACCAGGCTGCGTGGAGCGACGACGAACACCGCATCCTAACCGCAGGGGACGACGGCACGGTCCGGGTCTGGGATGTCTCGACCCTTCGACAGCCTCAGGACGGCACTGCACTCGACACAGACGGAGGGATCGCTACAGAACTGCTCATCCTCTCTGGCCATTCCCGGGCGGTCAATCGGGCGGTGTGGAATGGAGATAGCAGCCGTATCCTCACTGCCAGCGATGATGGCACGGCGCGGGTGTGGGATGCCGACACCGGAACCCCCCTGGTCACCTGCTTTGGCCACGCGGCCCCTGTCAACCAGGTGGTGTGGAACTCCGACGAAAGCCTCATCCTGACCGCGAGCGACGACGGCACGGCGCGGGTGTGGGATGCGGAGACGGGAACCAAACTGGTCACCCTGTCCGGGCATGCAGAAGCCGTCTCGCAGGCTTTCTGGAGCCGGGACGAGAGCCGCATCCTGACCGCCAGCGACGACGGCACGGCGCGGACGTGGGATACCTCGGCTGCGCTCAACACAGGGACCGAGACAGGGGCCGAGTTGCTCATCCTCTCCGGTCACGGGGACAGGATCACCCAGGTCAGGTGGAACGCTGACGAGAGCCGTATCTTGACTGGAAGTGCGGACAGCACGGCACGCGTTTGGGACGCGGAAAGGGGAGGGGAACTGGCCACCCTCTCCGGTCATAGAGGGGCAGTGAACCAGGCTGTGTGGAACGGAGACGCCAGCCGCATCCTGACGGCTGGCCGGGATCGCACCGCGCGGGTGTGGGACTCGGTTACGGGGACAGAACTACTCACCCTCTCCGGCCACGTAGATGAGGTCAGACAGGTCTTGTGGAGCTCCGACGAGGACTGCATCTTGACGGCCGGCCAAGACAACACGGCGCGGGTATGGGATGTTTCGACGCTGCGGCAGACTCAGGACGGCACTGCACCCAGCACAGGTGCCGAGGCTGGTGTCAAACTGGTGACGCTTTCCCATCAGCGTGCCACTGTCATTAGCGACCCATGGGGCCTGCGAGCCATGTGGAACTCCAATGGAAGCCGCATCCTTACCGCCGGCGACGACGGCACAGTACGGGTGTGGGTCGTCTCGACCCCACTCGACACAGGTGCGGAGACCGGCGACGAGCTGCTCACCCTGTCCGTCAGCGGTTACACGGTCCTCCAGGCCGTGTGGAACGCCGATGAGACTCGCATCTTGACCGCCAGCCGGGACGGGACGGCGCGGGTGTGGGATGTCTCGGCCGCCCTGGACACAGGTACTGAGACGGGGGCGGAGTTGATCAGCCTCTCAGGCCACACAGGGCCTGTCAATCAGGCAACCTGGGACTCGGATGAGGGCCGTATCCTGACCGCGGGCGCTGACGGCACGGCGCGGACGTGGGACGCCGAGTCCGGACTCGAATTGCTCACCCTCCTTGGTCACACGCACGAGCTCTGGTCGGCGCAGTGGAACGGTGACGGAAGCCGCATCCTGACCGCCAGCTCCGATGGCACGGCGCGGGTGTGGAACGCCGAGGACGGGCTGGAGCTACTGACCCTCTCCGGTCACACTAACGAGATCCACCAGGCGGTGTGGAACGGCGAAGAAAGCCGCATCCTGACCGCCAGCTCCGACGGCACGGCGCGGGTGTGGGACGCGGCGACGGGGGCCGAGCTGTTCACCCTCTCCGGTCACACCGATGCGGTCAATCAAGCGGTGTGGAGCCGGGATGACAGGCTCATCCTGACCGCCAGCTCCGACGGCACCGTGCGCCAGTGGTATGCCTGGATGGAGGACTTGCTAGAAGCCGCCTGCCAGCGCGCCCCTCGCAACATGAGCCAAGAGGAGTGGCAGGAGTTCATGAAGGATGAGCCATATCGTCCCACATGCCCGGGGCTGCTGGCGCCCGCGGCATAGGAGAGGCGGACCACGAAAGGGGGAGCAGGAGATGCCTGTCAAGAGGAAGATCATTCTGAGTATCATCGTGGCTGCCAGCGGCTTGCTCATCTCAACCTGTGCGCCGAGCGAAGCTACCGAGACCGTGCCCATCACCGTGCCGCCGGAGCAGGTCAAGGCCGAGGTGGAGGCCACCTCATCACCCGAAATCGGCGAGGCAACGCTGGAAGTGCCGACCGAGGTGCCCGCAGAGGCTGCGGAGGAGGTCCCAGAACTGTCCGAGGGTTGCACGTACAACGCCTACGTTATGGGCTGGGTGATGGATTACGCCGACCCTGAGAACGTCCTCAACGTCGCTTACCACCCGGACTCGCCCTTCCAGTCCACCTTCTGGGACGACCAGGTCTACCGCGACTTGGCGGATCGGGCGCTGTTGGAGCAAGACTCTGATGCCCGGATAGGGCTGTGGCAGCAGGCCGAGGACATTCTGGTGACCGACTACGCCGTTATCATTCCTATCTATCACTACGACCTCACCGCGCTGGTGCGCCCCGAGATCCAAGCCGAATACACGCCGTTTGGCATACCCAACTACAAGAGGTGGCAGTTGCCACCGGGGCAGGACACACTGCGAGTTACCTTACCCGTAGACCCAGCGACGCTGGATCCGAACACTGCAGCCGACACGGACGCCCTCGATGTGCTGGACCAGTTAATGGAGCCCCCCTACCGCTACACCGGTGACGGCGGCCTAAGGCCAGCGGGCGCTGAGTCCTACGCGGTGTCGGACGACGGACTGGTCTATACGATCCATCTGCGGCAGGACGCCACATGGTCCGACGGTGAACCCGTGACTGCCCAGCACTATGTGGACGGGATCACCCGACTCCTAGACCCAGCCACGGGAGCCGACTACGCCTGGCTGATGTACCTCATCCGGGGTGCCGAGGCCTTCAACACAGGCGAGAGGGACGCCCCTTCCTCCGTTGGGGTGCGCGCCGTCGATGCCCAGACGCTGGAGATCACATTGGAGGAGGCAGCCTCGCACTTCGACAGCATCCTGGCCCTATATACCATGTACCCCATCCGCATGGACGTGATCGAGCAGTACGGCGAGGCGTGGATCGCGCCAGGTAGCTTCGTGGGGAACGGCCCCTACCTGCTGACCGAGTGGGTGCGCGATGACTATATCGTCGTCGAGAAGAACCCCGACTACTGGGGGGCCGACACTGTGACGGTCGAGCGTATCGAGTTCTCCATCTTCGAGGAGGAAGCACCCAAGCTGGCCGCCTACGAGCGCGGCGAGCTTGACGCCACCGCTCACCTCTACGATGCGGAGTTGGTGATACATATCCTCGACAAGCTGCCAGACCACCTCAGGCGCGTGCCCTTTCCCGGCACGTTCTCCGTCGATCTGAACACCCTTCGATCTCCGACGAACAACCTGAGCCTGCGCAGGGCCCTGGCATCCGCCGTGGACAGGTGGGCCATTATCGACGGGACCCTACATATGCCGTGGCGCCTCGCAGCCTGTGGCGCAATCCCCCCAGAGATTTCCGGCTACCAAGGCTGCGGCGAAGTCGGGTACGGCTATGACGCCACTGTTGCGCAGGAGTACCTGCAGGCTGCCTTGGACGAGATGGCCGTAGACGACCCGGCAGATGTCTCCATCAATCTGTGGACCAACCGCGGTATGGAAGAACCTGCGAGGGCGATTGCCGATCAGTGGGAGTCTAACCTGGGCATCGAGATCAAAGTAGCAATCATGGATTACAAGGGCTTTCTGGAGATCCTCGACGCCTGCTCGGGTTGATCTTCTCCAGTGT
>JASFVG010000003.1:0-32754 GCA_050049955.1 Anaerolineae bacterium
TCCAGTTCTCGCGTAGCGCCTCCATATCGTCCCAGAAGCCGACAGCCAATCCGGCGGCATAGGCCGCCCCCAGCGCGGTGGTCTCGGAGACGGAAGGCCGGATCACTGGCACGTCCAGGATATCTGCTTGGAACTGCATCAGCAGATCGTTGTGCGTCATACCTCCGTCCACCTTGAGGGCACTCAGTTTGACGCCAGAGTCTTTCTCCATGGCCTCGATCACCTCGCGGGTTTGATAGGCGGTAGCCTCCAGCGCAGCGCGGCAGATGTGGTACCGGTCGATGTAACGGGTCAGGCCAACGATGACGCCGCGCGCGTCGCTACGCCAATAGGGCGCGAACAGGCCTGAGAACGCAGGCACGAAGTAGATGCCGCCGCTATCCTCCACCTGAGCGGCGAAGTCCTCGACCTGGCGGGAGACGTCAAAGAAGCCCAGGTTGTCCCGGAGCCACTGCACCAGGGCGCCTGCGATGGCGATCGAGC
This sequence comes from Anaerolineae bacterium, assembly GCA_050049955.1. Classification (GTDB taxonomy): domain Bacteria; phylum Chloroflexota; class Anaerolineae; order B4-G1; family B4-G1; genus SKLM01. The sequence continues at coordinate 484 of JASFVG010000003.1, forward strand.
CCTCCAGGCAGTAGGAAGTTGGCTGGTCGCCCATTCTGTATCCCACCGTGGTCAGCAGACCGCACTTGCTGTGCACGATCTCCTCACCGGTGTTGAGCAGCAAGAAGCAGCCTGTACCGTAGGTGTTCTTGGCCTCGCCAACGCCGAAGCACGTCTGACCGACAAGCGCAGCCTGCTGGTCGCCCAGATCGCCGCAGACCGGTATCTCAGCTCCCAGGGGCCCGGCCGCGCGAGTGTGGCCGTAGGTTTCTGGGTCGCTTGAGGGGCGGATCTCAGGCAGCATCTGCCTAGGAATCTCGAATACATCCAGGATCTCGTCGTCCCAGTTCAAGGTTTCTAGGTCCATCAGCATGGTACGGCTGGCGTTGGTCACATCGGTGACATGAGCCCCAACGCCTGGACCGCCCGTTAGGTTCCAGATCTCCCAAGTGTCGCAGGTACCGAAGATGGCCTCGCCCCTCTCGGCCGCTGCTCGCAGGCCGTCCACGTGGTCGAGCAGCCACTTGAGCTTGGGACCCGAGAAGTAGGTTGCCAATGGAAGCCCGACGCAACCACGAAATCGATCCTGGCCCGCATCCTTGGCCAGCTGGTCACAGATGTCCTTGGTACGTGTATCCTGCCAGACGAGAGCGTTGTGGTAGGGCTTGCCGGTCTTGGGGTCCCAGACGATGGTGGTCTCACGCTGATTGGTCACGCCGATGGCTGCGATCTCCCCCGCGGAGATCTCCTCGCCGGCGAGGATGGATTGGATCACGTCCTCCGAGCGTGCCCAAATCTCCATCGGATCGTGTTCGACCCATCCGGGATTAGGGTAGATCTGCCGATGCTCCATCTGGCGCGAGCTGACGACCTCGCCAGCGTGGTCGAATAAGATGAAACGCGTGCTGGTTGTGCCCTGGTCGAGCGCTGCCACGTATCGCTTTGATTCCATGATCTCCTCGTGTGGTCCAGCCTGGCGCCGTCTTTGCCGCGGAAGCGCATTTTACCACGTCGCGGCCTGGACAGCCAAATAGCCCCGCCACTGCGCCGGATTCAGGTCAAGGCTGGCGGAACTGGGGCGGTTTGTTACCCGCGAATCCAAGGGCCTCTGACCACCAGGCCGTGCTGAACACCCGTGCGCGCTGCATCGAAGGTCACCGAACTGGACGCGGGAAGCGGACCGAGGGATCAGTTGGGGTAGCGGCCGTCGCGGCGATCGGACGGGCGATCCTATCTTGGGCTCAGCAGCGTAGCGCCGCAAGTCGCCCTGCAGACGTAGACGTCGGGCCGAATCGAGGTCGCCATCTCGTAGCAGTCAGCCACACTGATTGCGAAGCTCGCAGTATCGGGCGCACGGACGAGTGCCACAGCGCAGCCACCAAAGCCAGCCCCCGTCATGCGTGCGCCGTAGCAGCTATCCATCCGCCTGGCGCACTCGACCATCACGTCGAGTTCGTCACTCGATACCTCGAAACCGTCTCGCAGACTCGTGTGACTGGCATTCATCAGCCGACCCATCTCGACGGCGTCACCGGCGCGCATGGCCTCTGCGGCCTGGCGTGTCCTCTCGTTCTCGGTGATGACGTGGCGCGCGCGGCGGCGGCTCACTGCCTCGATGTCGGCGGATGCTGCCTCAAACTGCTCAGCGGTCACGTCGCGTAGAGCGGGTACGCCTAGGGACTGGGCCGCAGTGTCGCACTGGTTTCGGCGTTCGTTGTAAGCCGAGTCAGCCAGCTCACGGCGGGTCGCCGTGTCGAGCACCACTACCGCGGCCTCGGGGGGCAGGGGCACCGGCACTGTCTCCAGGGAGCGACAGTCGATAAACAGCGCGTGACCGGCGTGGCCCAGCGCCGAAACCATCTGATCCATGATGCCGCATCTCATCCCGACCCAGTCTTTCTCCGCCCGTTGGCAGAGCTGTGCCATCTGTACCGGTTTCCATCGCAGCCCGGACACTGCCGCAAAGACACGAGCCGTGGCCAGCTCTAACGCGGCGGATGAAGAGAGACCGGCTCCGCGGGGGACATCACCAGCGACGACGCCCTCCCAACCGCGCAGCTCGTAGCCCTCCTCCTGCAGTGTCCAAGCGACCCCCTTCACATACTCCGCCCAGGTGCCGCTGTCACGCTCCAGATCGCTCAGAGCAAAATCCAGGGCGTCGTCCAAGTCCAGCGCAAACGCGACAGCGCGCCTGTCCGGGCGAGGTTGCGCTGCGATCCAGACGGCGCGATCGATCGCCATGGGCAATACGAAACCGTCATTGTAGTCAGTGTGCTCTCCGATGAGGTTCACCCGTCCGGGCGCACGCACGCAGCAACTTGGAGAGACGTGATACCGACGCACAAACTCTCTGGTGACCCTATTCCTGGCGGAGATCATGGGGCCCGCAATTGGGTGTAGGCGCTACCTGGTCAAGCTGCCTGTCCTCGTGCCCAGTCGCGAGAGCGCCGGGCGAAGGCCGGTCGCCCGTAGCACCCGCTGTCCCGTCTAGTCCGGTTCGTGCCCTGCGTGGTTGTTCTGGTATCGGAACTGGCTGTTGTACAGGTCCGAATAATGACCACCTGCAGCCAGCAGTTCCTCGTGGGTACCTCGCTCGACAATGCGACCGTCATAGATAACCAGAACCTGGTCCGCGTTTTGGATCGTGCTCAGCCTGTGGGCGATGACCAACGAGGTACGCCCACCCAGCAGCTTGTCCAATGCTGCCTGGATCAGCTGCTCAGTCCGCGTGTCGACGCTCGAAGTTGCCTCGTCGAGAATCAGGATGCGCGGATTGGCCAGGATCGCACGGGCGATAGCGATAAGTTGACGCTGCCCCTGGCTGAGCGTGTGGCCGCGCTCACCCAGCTTGGTGTCGTACCCCTCAGGAAGGCGCCGAATGAACTGATCGGCGTTCGCCGTCTCAGCCGCTGCGACGACCTCTTCGTCCGTTGCGTCCAGGCGCCCGTAGCGGATGTTGTCCATGACCGTTCCCGAGAATAGGAACGTGTCCTGCAGGACCACGCCCATCTGCTCCCGCAGGCTCTGCCGTGTCACCTGACGAAGATCGTAGCCGTCGATCCGCACTGCCCCGTGTCCGTCTCCCACGTCGTAGAAGCGCGAGAGCAGGCTGGCTATCGTCGTCTTCCCCGCCCCCGTCGGGCCCACCAGGGCAATCGTCTGCCCCGGTTCTGCTATGAACCTGATGTCTTGAAGCACCCTGTCTTCAGCGTAGGAGAAGGTGACGTGGTCGAACGCGACCTGGCCTCTGATGGGAGGCAGAGTGACAGCGTCCGGTGCATCGGTGATCTCCGGGTCTGTGTCGAGCAAGTCGAAGATGCGCTCCGCGCCAGCGATGGCGGCCTGGAGTTGGGCATATAAGTTGGCCAAGCCCTGGATCGGCCGGTAGAATCGCTGCACGTACGCCAAGAACGCGACGATTACTCCGATGCTTGCGAGCGGCGGGTCGGGAGCCAGGACAAGATAGCCCCCGTACCCCACCACGATAGCCAGGGCGATGCTGCTGAGGACGTCCAGGGCAGGGGAGAAAGCTGAGAGGACCGATTGCGCCTGGACGTTAGCGTCCCGGTTAGCGGCGTTGATCGATTCGAACTCGGCTACGTTCTCGTCCTCGCGGGCGAACGCCTGCACCTCGCGAACGGCTGCGATGTTCTCCTGAAGCTCGGCGCTCACCTCACCGATTGTCTCACGCGTACGGCGAAAGGCGGAGCGGGCCCATCGGGAGAAGGCGGTTGTGGTCAGGACCATCGCGGGAAGCACGGCGAAACTCGCCAAAGCCAGGCGCCAGTTGAGGCCCAGCATGGAGATCACTATGCCGATGAGGGTCAGGCCCATGCTCGCGAATCGGATAATCCCTCCGCTGAATACCTGGTTGATCACCTCGGTATCGTTGACCAGACGCGACATCAGGTCACCTGCTTCGTGCCGGTCGAAGAAGGGTAGTGAGAGGCTCTGAATGCGCTCGAAGATCTGAGTGCGCATGTGAAGCAGCACCCGCTGCCCAGCGAGCATCATCAGGTAGAATTGGCCAGCTGTGGCGGCCCAGTTGAGGAGGTAGATGCTCAGCAGCACAAGCATCGTCACCGTCAGACCCGCACCGCGACCGGCATCCTGCGCGATGAGTAAAGACAGCCAGGGCGGCCGCAGTGCGTCGCCTGGTGCGATGAACTGGTCTACGGCAACGCCGATCAGATAGGGGCCGATCAGCTGAAGGAGTGAGCTGATGACAACGAACAGGGTCGCCGCTGCCAGTAGCCCCCGGAAGGGCTGGAAGTAGCCTAGCAGTCGGCGCAGGGTCTTGGCGACATCCGTCGCCTTCTCCTGTTCGCGCGTGAACCTGCCGAAATGCCTTCCACCAAACATGGTCACCTAGCGCAGGGCATGTCTAGTTTCTGCTGCCCTTCCCCTCCAGTTGGGAGTAGTAGATGTCAGCGTAGATGGGGCTCTCCCGCAAGAGGGCTGCGTGTCTGCCGCGGGCCACAATCTCTCCCTCATCCAATACCAGAATCTGATCCGCATTGAGCACGGTGGCCACCCGCTGGGCGATGACAAAGCTCGTGCGGCCTGCCATCAACCGATCTAGCGCCTGCTGAATGCGCAGCTCGGTCTCGTAGTCCACGCTCGAGGTGGCGTCGTCAAGAATCAGGATGCGCGGATTGAGCAGCACGGCCCTGGCGATGGCGATGCGCTGCTTCTGCCCCCCGGAGAGCGTCACCCCGCGCTCGCCCACCGGCGTGTCGTACCCTTCGGGAAAGCCGGTGACGAAGTCGTGGGCCTCGGCCGTCTTTGCGGCAGCGATCACCTCATCCAAGGAGGCCTCGGGCCGCCCGAACGCGATGTTCTCGCGGACCGTGCCCGCGAACAGCGTCGTCTCCTGAAGGACGATCCCGATTTGCTGGCGCAGCGACTCCAGCGTGACATCTCGTACGTCCTTGTCATCGATCCTGACTGACCCTGTCGTCACGTCGTAGAAGCGAGGTATGAGGTTGATGACCGTTGATTTGCCCGATCCCGTTGCACCGAGCAGGGCGATCGTCTGTCCCGGCTCTGCCACAAATCCGACGTTCTTGAGGACCAGCTCACCGCTGCCAAAGTAGCGGAAGCAGACGTGCTCGAAAGTGACGCGCCCTTCGACGTCGCCGAGGGCAATGGCATCCGGCTTTCCTACTACTTCGGACTGGGCGTCGAGGATCTCGAAGACACGTTCAGCCGAGGCTCCTGCCTGTGAGACCATCGCCATGATCATCCCCAACATCAGCATGGGGAAGAAGGCCATCATCAGGTAGTTCGTGAACGCAACTACTTCACCCACGCTGATCTGCCCGCCTATGACCTGGGCGCCGCCAATCCAATAGACAGACAACTGAGCCAAGTTGGCCAGCAGGAAGATGAGTGGGATCGCCAACGCGAACAGCCTGCCCACCACCAGGTTGAGATCGAACAGCCTCCGGTTGGCTTGGGCATACCGTTGGGACTCGTAAGGCTCCCGAGCAAACGCCTTCACCACGCGAACCCCGACCAGACCTTCCTGCAGCACCGTGTTCAGTTCCGCAATCCGCTGCTGGATGCTTCTGAAAAGCGGGCGAGCCCTGCTAGCGAAAAAGCCGAACACCCCAAAGGTGACGGGCACGAGGACCAGCATGATCATCGCCAACCGCCAGTTGGTGAGGATCAGAAGGATGGTACTGCCAACCATCATCAGGATTGCGCTGACGAAGTGGATGACGCCCATGCCGACGAAGCGGTGCACCATCTCGACGTCTGAGGTCGCCCGAGTGAGAAGCTGTCCCGTTTGGGCACGGTCGTGGTAGCTGAAGGACAGGGACTGGATCTTCTTGTAGAGCTGGTTTCGAAGATCGTACGCCACACCCTGGGCTGTGCGCGCTGCCAGCACCCCTTGTAGAAAGGTGAAGACCGAACCAGCTATGGCCAAGCCGACGATCCCTAGCGAGCCACCAAGGATCACCTCCTGCTGCCCCCCTGTGATACCCTGATCGATGATAGTCTGGGTCAGGCGCGGGATTGCCAGACGCGTGCCGCTGGCAGTCAGGAGGCCAAAGAAAGCGCCGGTGGCCAACAGCCAGTAGCGCTTGAGGTAGCTTAGGGTGCGGACCAGTTGTCTCACTGAGTCATCTCACGAAGCCCGGGGCCAGTTCGGGCCGGCCGCGCCTTCCATCAGCAGATCAACTGAGTTCTCGAGAGACTCCCGGAAGGGGACTGGCCGATCGCCGCGGTGCCACATGACTAGCCGCTGGAAGAACAACGCGTGGATCAGGCCGGCCAAATAGGGAGCCTCCAGGTCACTGCGGATCTCACCGGCGGCCTGGGCCTGGCGCACCTGTCCTACCAGCAAATCACGGAGAGCGTGACCGGCATCGATATCCCGCCGACGCATCATTGCCGCAAAGAGCCTCTCAGCCAGCTGCTTCTGACACAGCCGGCTCTCGGCCACGAGCCGCAGCGCCAGCTTGATGCGGGCCACGGGGCTATCTGGAGCGCCTAGATCGGGCCTTAGAGCCTCCTGCAGCTGCTCTACCCGGCGAGCCGCAATGGCGGGTAGGACGGCTTCCTTCGTTTCGAAGTAGTTGAAGAAGGTCCCTTTGGCGACATCGGCTGCAGTCGCGATATCCTTGACCGTGGTCGCTTCATAGCCGTGTTCGCTGAACAGCCGCAGCGCCGTCTCCATGAGACGCCGGCGCGTCTCAAGCTTCTTCCGTTCCCGTCGGGAGAGCTGTTCCATCACACCAATAATCCTGACCCCAGGCTAAAGATGACCAGGGTCATATTATACGTTGGCTACGACCATTGTCAACCGAATCAGGGGAAGCTGGAGACAAGGCTGGCGGCGAACCCCCGAGGCACACCCAGTCTCCAGGCTCGGGGGGCTGGCACTGCTAACGCAGGCGGCTCAACGCCCACGCAGCGTGCTTGGCGACCAGTGGGTCCGGATCCGAGAGGGCGAGCTCAAGCGCCGACCGAGCAGCAGGATCTCGCAGGTTCCCCAGCACCACCGCCGTGTTGCGCAGGAGGCCGGCGCGCCGGGCCCGCCAGAGTGGCGTCTCTCGAAAGAGGTCTTGAAAGCCATCCGGGTCGATCCCGAGGATTCCGACTAGGTCGAGCGTAGGGCCAAAGGGTCTGAGGTCAGGCTTTCGCGGGCGACGTGCGAACCGGCGGTTCCAGGGGCATACTTCCTGACATACGTCACAGCCGAACACCCAGTCGTCGATGCGTGGACGAAGCTCCTCGGGGATGGCGCCCCGGTGCTCGATAGTCAGGTAGGAGATGCAGCGGCGCGCGTCAACGGTGTAAGGGGCGACCAATGCCTGGGTGGGACAGGCGTCGAGGCAGGCCCTGCAGCCGCCGCAGTGCCCGCCCGCGAACGGAGCATCCGATTCAAGTTCGAGGCTAAGCAGCAGTTCGCCCAGGAAGAAGTAGGATCCCTTCTTGGGGTGGATGATGCTCGTATTGCGACCTATCCAACCTAAACCGGCCCGCTTGGCCAGCTCCCGCTCAAGGAGTGGCCCGCTGTCCACATAGGCTCGGTAGGTCAGCGGCTGCTCCGTCTGCCCGTTGATCCACTCACCGAGCTGGTTCAGTTTCCTGAGAATCACGTCGTGGTAGTCGACACCCCAGGCATAGCGCGACACGCGCCCCCTTGCGCCCTGCGCCGGTGGAAACTCGCCTGGATAGTAGTTCATCCCGACAACCACGATTGAACGAGTCGCTGGGAAGACAAGGCGCGGGTCTGCCCGCTTCCTGATGGCGTCTTGCCGTGCCAGATAGGCCATCCCGGCGTGAAAGCCCCGGGCTAGCCATTCTCTGTAGAACTCGGCGTCGCCACTGGGGTCAGGCTCTGTAACCCCCACCAGGTCAAAACCCAACTGCCGAGCTCGCGTCTTGATGTGCTTGGTGAGCGTCTTCATCTGATGGAGACTATAGCCGAGAGGGACGGAGGTGTCAACGGAGTCTGCCCTGCCGCGAGTGGTCGACAAATGCACCAATTCGCCGCCCAGCACTTGCCAGTTGCCCCGGCACGTGCTATAATACTGTTGGTTCAGGATAGACGGAGTCTTAGAAGTGGGCAACCCCCACTTTTTTTGTAGCATAGCAGAAGCGCAGCAGCCAGCACGGCACTGCTGCCGCACGGTAGACGCACTTCGTTCGTCGGGGGATTGCGACCCGACGTTTTTTTGTAGAGTGGGTACATAGTGCTGGCCTGGCCGCAAGCCAGGGCAGGGTGATGCTGTTGGCAGGAGAAGAACATGAAGTCGGAATTCTTACTGGCGTTCAACGAAATCTGCAGCGACCGCGGCCTTCCACGGGCAGTCGTTCTCGACGCTGTGGAAAAGGCGTTGGTCTCCGCCTACCGACGCGACATAGATGCCAACACGGTAGAGAACGTAGCAGCCGAAATCGACCCCATGACCGGGGAGGCGAAGATCTACGTGAAGAAGGAGGTCGTCGAGGCTGTCAGTGACCCCGCTTGGGAGATCGGCGAGGCAGCGGCACGGGCGATCGAGCCAGATGCCCAAATCGGCGACCTGGTCACCGTTGAGGATACACCGTACAACTTCGGGCGTATTGCGGCGCAGACCGCCAAGCAGGTCATACTCCAGCGTATACGGGAGGCCGAGCGAGACGCGCAGTACGAGCACTACGTCGAACAGGAAGGTGAGATCGTACACGGCACTGTACAGAGTCTCCGGTCGAACGTGGTGCTGGTGAACCTGGGTGGGGCTGAGGCGATTCTGCCGCGGAGTCAGCAGGTGCCCGGAGAGAGGTACCATATCCATCAGCGCCTCCGCGCGTACGTATTGGAGGTCCGAAACACGAATCGAGGGCCCAAGATCGTGCTGTCGCGCAGCCATCAGAAGATGCTGCGTCGGCTTCTTGAGCTTGAGGTGCCCGAGATCTTCAATGGTACCGTCGAGATAAAGGCCATCGCCCGAGAGGCTGGCTCTCGCTCCAAGGTTGCGGTGGCAGCCCGTCAGCCCGGCGTGGATCCAGTGGGTGCCTGCGTTGGGATGCGCGGAGTACGTATCAAGTCCATCGTCAACGAGCTTGGGGGCGAGAAGATCGATGTCATTGAGTGGAGTCCCGAGACCGCGACCTTCATCGCCAAGGCACTCAGCCCGGCCAAGGTCTTGAGCGTACAGGTAGACGAGGATCCTGACGGTCGCAAGTCCGCGAGCGTCGTCGTGCCGGATGATCAGCTGTCGTTGGCCATTGGCCGGGCAGGACAGAATGCTCGTCTGGGAGCCAAGCTGAGCGATCATCGCATCGATATCCAGGGCGTTACCGAGGCAGCTACATCTGCTTTGCAGCAGGTCAACGAGGACCCCGAGGTGTTGCCAGACATCGGGTCAGCAGCTGAGTTGCTCCCCTCGGTGGCCGGTATCCTGAAGCAACATGAGGTGGAAGCGCTCCCCTACTCCAGTGAAGAGCTACTGAAGATGCGGCGGGTGATCGAGTCGGTGTGGAACCATTATGCCGCGCTCCGACGGAAGGAACGTGAGCGTATCAAGGGGATTAAAGAGGCTCGCCTGCTGGCTCTTGAGCAGGCACGAGAGGTTGTCCCCGCCAGAGCGTACGAGACACTCATCGCCGATATGGGTCTTGACGCGCGCGTGGTCGGCCGGCTACTGAACGCGGGGTTGACCACGGCTGGTCAGCTGATCGAACGGTTGATTGCTGAAGGCGACGAAGGCCTGCTAAGTCTGAGTGGAATCGGCCCGAAGACGCTTGAACTGGTCAAGAATGGTATCACCGAATCGGGTCTCCTCGAAGACGAGCCCGCTCCCTCCGAGGCAGAAGCTGCCGAGGAGGAGGCAGTGGTCGAGCCAGCGGAAGCCGAGGTCGCTGAGCCGACGCTGGCTGTCGAGGAGGAGGTCGAAGGTGCGGTCGTGGAGGAAGAGGCCCTAGGAGTGGAGGGTGCCGAAGCCCTGACCGCCGACGAGGTGGTCGACAAGGCGAAGCTTCTTGAGCTCGCCATGCAGGCGCCACCGGCCGAAGCCGAAGAGGGGGAACCAGAGCTTGCGCTCGGAGACGAGGAGCTCGAGTCTGCAGAGCCGGCACTCTTCTTCGAGGACGGGGAACCAATAGATCGTGAGGAGAAGCTCAGGCGCGAACGCGGGCGCCGGGTTCAACTCGTCTTCGATGAAGAGACGGGTGAGCTCGTTCCTCGCCGTCGCAGGAAGCGCGAGCCAGGCAGTGAGGAATGGGGCGAGTTTACGGACTTCTAGGGGGAGCCCTCTGCTCAACGGGGGCTGTCCTGCCACGGATGGGGAAGCGGCCCCGGCGTAGGTAAGGCTGCGAAATGGGGATGGGCCTAGCTGATGAGTAGGCGCTTGCGAAAGCGAAAGCCGCTGCCCCGGCGGACCTGCGTCGCCTGCCGCGACGTACGCCCTAAGCGGGAGCTGGTGCGGATTGTGCGGGCCCCGGAGGGTGGGGTGGCCGTGGATGAAACGGGCAAGCGCAGCGGGAGAGGCGCATACCTCTGCCAGAGACCAGGCTGCTGGGAGAGTGCCCTATCGAAGGGCCAACTGGATCGAGCGTTGCGGACCGAACTGACGGAAGAGGAGACAGCTCGACTTCGAGAATACGGCCGATCTCTTGAGGGGGATCAAGGCTCTGATGAAGAAGGTGGGTCAGTATGAGTGAGGATGTAATCGCAGAGAGAGAAGGCGTCGTTGAACTGCCAGATTTCCTGACAGTTCGTGAGCTGTCCCAACTGCTTGATGTCAGTCCCATTGACGTGATCAAGGAGCTGATGAGCGCCGGCGTGATGGCGAACATCAACCAGGAGATCGACTATGAGACCGCGGCCATTGTAGCCCAGGAGATGGGCTATGAACCGGTCGAGGAATCGCGGGTCGCTGCCGAGGAGGCTGTAGAAGAGGGGCCGTCGCCCCTCTGGGAGCGCTTCTACGCTGGCGATTCGCCTGAAGACCTCGGTCCCCGTCCTCCGGTGGTGACGACTCTGGGTCACGTTGATCATGGCAAGACATCGCTGCTCGACGCGATCCGACAGACCGATGTGCAAGGTGGCGAGGCGGGTGGCATTACCCAGCACATCGGCGCGTACCAGATTGAGCACGATGCACAACCTATCACTTTCATCGACACGCCAGGTCATGAGGCTTTCACCGAGATGCGTGCGAGGGGAGCGCACACGACCGACATTGCCATCTTGGTTGTTGCGGCCGATGACGGCGTGATGCCGCAGACCATTGAGGCCATCGCGCACGCGCGGGCTGCCCGCATCCCGATCGTCGTGGGTCTCAACAAGATGGATCTGGCCACCGCGCAGCCTGAGAAGACGAAGCAGGAGCTGGCGGACCAGGGTCTGGTTCCAGACGATTGGGGTGGAGACACCCTCTGCATTCCGGTGTCTGCCAAGGAGAAGACGGGCCTGGGGGATCTTCTCGACGCCATCCTGTTGGTCGCGGAGGATTCGGAGCAGATCGTGGCCAACCCCAATCGCCCCGCGATGGGCACCGTGTTGGAGGGGCAGTTGGACCGTGCGCGCGGCGCCACCGCCACAGTCTTGGTACAGAATGGCACGCTTCACATAGGCGATGACTTCGTGGCCGGTCTGGTTTGCGGGCGGGTGCGGCAGATGTTCGACCAGGATGGGAATGCCATGAAGGAGGCTGGTCCTTCGACCCCAATCGTGGTTCTTGGACTGTCCGGTGTCCCCGAGGCTGGAGAGATCTTTGAGGTCGTGTCTGAGACATGTGTCGCCAGGGACATCGTTTCGCAGCGCGAGGATGCGCTAGGTTCCGAGGCCCCTGGGCCAATAAGGGCGTTCAGCCTTGATGACTTTGCCAGCCGTATCCAGGCCGGGAAGACCAAGGAGCTTAACATCATCCTCAAGACCGATGCTCAGGGCTGCATCGATCCAATCGTCAGCTCGTTGGAGCAGCTAGGAAGTGACGAGTTGAAGGTCAACGTTCTACACGCCGGAGCGGGCAGCGTTGGCCAGTCAGATGTCAATCTGGCAATCGCCTCCGAGGCCATCATCATCGGCTTCAATGTTGGGCCGGATGCGGCTGGGCGTCGGTTGGCTGAGAGTGAGGGTGTTGACATCCGAACCTACGATATCATCTACCGCTTGATCGATGATGTCGATCAGGCACTCAAGGGTCTGCTGGAACCGACCTTCGTTAAGGTGCTGATCGGCGAGGCGGAGGTGCGTGACACGTTCCACATCCCAGACTTGGGCACGGTGGCGGGATGCTATGTTCGTGACGGCGAGGCGAGGCGAAACGCAAGGGCCAGGGTGGTAAGGAATGGGGATCAGATCCATGACGGCCCCGTCGCTTCTCTCAAGCGGTTCTCAGAGGATGCCCGCGAGGTCCGGAAGGGGTTTGAGTGTGGGGTCGGGCTGGGCGGTTTTGACGGCTTCGAGGTCGGTGACGTCATCCAGTTCTACGAAGAGAGGGAGCAGGAGCCGGGGTAGGCCCGGGTGCATAGGAAGCCGTAGCCAATGGGAAAGAGATACCAACGCCGCGTATCCGAACTGGTGCGCGTTCACCTCTCGACCCTCCTGAGCCGCAAGAGCAAGGACCCGCGCCTGGCCTCGGTCACCATAACCGACGTGGAGGTGTCCCCGGATGTGACGCACGCCAGTGTCTACTTCAGCGTTCTCGGTGGGGAAGAAGCGCGGAAGGAGGCTCAAGAGGGCTTACGGAGTGCGGCTGGCTGGCTGCGACGCGAGCTGGGACAGCAACTGCGCCTGCGCAACATACCGGAGCTCGTTTTCCGCTACGATCACTCAGTGGAGAGAGGCGAACGCATCTCGGCCATCCTTGATGAGTTAGGGTTTGGTGACGAAGAAGGCGACGCTGGAACTAGCTAGCCAGCTCATCCGTGGGGCTCAGCTACCTCTATTGGTGTGTCACGTCGCCCCCGATGGCGACGCCCTAGGCAGTCTCACTGGACTAGCCTACGCTCTACGTCAGTTGGAGCAGCCGTCGGTAGCGGCCTGCCCGGATGCCATACCTTCCAACTTCCAGTTCATCCCCAATATCGAGACGGTGGTTCAGGACGTGTCGGATCCGTTCGATCTTGTTGTGGCTCTCGATTGCTCTGATCCAGGCCGCCTAGGTCATTTCCTCGACCTGCCACGAGTCCAGACTACGCCCTTGCTCAACATAGATCATCACGTCACCAACGCTGGTTTCGGGGACGTGAATCTGGTCGATCCCAGTGCATCTTCCACCGCAGAGGTACTCCTGACGCTTCTGGATCACATGGGTGTCGTGCTTGATGGACCTCTTGCAACCTGTCTGCTGGTCGGCGTGGTCACCGACACCCGGGGATTCCGCACGAACAACGTCACCCCGCTGGTCTTTCAGACAGCTCTGCGCCTTATGGAGGCGGGAGCCTCCCTAGCCGATGTCACTCGACATGGCCTCGAGTCCCGGCCGTTGGTCGCGATGCGACTCTGGGGGGCGGCCCTGGCCCGCATGCGGTCTCAGCGGGGCGTGGTCTGGACCAGCATACCGCTGGAGATGCGCCGAGGCCTCGGCTATGAAGGAGATGGCGACGCCGGGTTGGTCAGCTTTCTTCTCACTGCCGACGGGACTGACATATCTGTCGTCTTCGTGGAGCAGGGCGACGGAGCCATCGATGTGGGCATGCGCGCGGCTCCGGGCTTCGACGTAGCACAGCTCGCCCTGCGCTTTGGGGGTGGCGGGCATGCCCTTGCAGCCGGATTCCGGGCCCCTGGGCCCTTGGAAGTATTGGAGAAGCGCGTGCTGGCAGCTGTGCACGAAAAGGTGGCGCGCCAGCGAGCGAGCCTTGCAGACCGGGATTCTCAACGCTGACAAGCCATCTGGCTTGACCTCACACGATGTGGTGGACCGAGTCCGAAGCTTGACCGGTATTCGCCGCGTCGGGCATGCTGGCACTCTGGACCCGCTTGCGACCGGCGTCTTGGTTGTGTGCATAGGGCGGCTTGCGACTCGCGTTGCGGAATACCTGAAGGGCGAGCCCAAGACCTATTGGGTGGAGGCCTTCCTGGGGATCGCCACCGACACATTCGATGCGGAAGGGGAGGTGGTGAGCCGCAGGCCTGTTGGGGTAGACCGGGACGCAGTCGAGAGAGCCCTGCAGGGATACCTGGGATCTATCGAGCAGATCCCCCCAATGTACTCGGCGGTCAAGCACAAGGGCAAGCCCCTTCATCGCCTGGCGCGCCAGGGCCTTGAAGTCGAGCGCGAGCCCCGCCCGGTGGATGTCCATAGCCTGAAGCTGATCTCGTGGTACCCTCCACGTTGTGCGTTGGTAATGTCCTGCTCTGCTGGCACCTACGTGAGGGTGTTGGTGCACGAACTTGGACAGGAACTCGGATGCGGGGCTCACGTTTCCGGCTTGCGGCGGCTTGCCAGCGGTAGCTTCCAGCTCAGGGATGCTGTGACACTGGATGCCTTTGCTGAGGCGGCAAGGGCAGGCAGGTGGCAGGACTTGCTCCATTCGGTCGACGGCGTGCTGGCCAACCGATTCCCAGCTCTCCGGATAGGTGGGGCCGCCGCTCGGCAACTCTGTTCGGGTCAGCCGGTCAGGGGCGACGGCGCAGCTATCGAGGGCACAGAGCTGGCTCGCGTCTACGGCCCGGAGGGGCGCCTCCTGGGACTTGCGGCCTATGACGCCGTCCGCGAAGTATGGCGGCCACGCAAGGTCTTTGTGTCGCCATGGCCTGGCCCTGGTCGCGGGGATAGGAATGGAGCCTGACTGATGCGGGTTGTCCATCGGCTCGACGAAACCGATCTGGTCTCCTGCTCCTTTGTGACCGTCGGAGTCTTCGATGGCGTTCACCTTGGTCACCAACGGATCATCGGTGGGCTGGTCGAGGCAGCGCACGCGCAGGGGCACAGTGCAGTCGCGGTAACCTTTGACCCACATCCCGCTTCCGTCCTGAGTGATCGACCCCCGTCTCTGCTGACAACGGTAGGCGAGCGAATCGGCCTGCTGGCGCAACTGGGTCTGGACACGATGGCCATCCTCCCATTCACCGAGGAGGTGGTTACTACGACGGCTGCAGCTTTCGTGGAGGACATGATTCGTCATCTACGTCTCGCAGAGCTGTGGGTCGGGCCGGATTTCACGCTCGGGCATGGCCGTGAGGGAGACGTACCGTATCTGCGACGGTTAGGAGTCGCGCGTGGCTTCATCGTGCGCGTTATCGAGCCCGTGGTGTGGCGTGGGACCATTGTGCGTAGCAGTCGCGTGAGGCAAGCACTCCGGCGAGGGGACATTGAGCAAGCCAACGGCTGCCTTGGGCGCAACTATCGGCTCTCCGGGGTCGTCGTGCGTGGGCGCGGGCTTGGGCGGGCTATCGGCGTACCCACGGCAAACATCTCACCTCCGCCGAATAGGCTTGTTCCTGCCGGCGGCGTCTACGCCGGATGGGCGCACAGTGAGCGATGGGGAGAGCATGCGGCAGCCGTCAACATCGGTACCCGGCCTACGTTCGCTGCTCAGTCGGATGCGAAGGGCCTGACGGTCGAAGCTCATCTCCTGGATTTCGACGGCGACCTGTATGACGACGTATTGAAGGTGGACTTCGCTGCGCGCCTTCGAGACGAGCGCGCTCACCCGACCCTCAACGCGCTGGTTGCCCAGTTGCGACAGGACATCGAGCAAACGCGTGCTACGCTAGACAACAGAAGGCCCTAGAGAGTCGCCGACTCCCCAGGGCCCCATCGTCGTTCTGATGCTCCGGTCCAGGCTTGTCTAGAGGTGCACTTCCTATCGCAATGCCTCGCCGCCCCAACGCCCAACTAGCTCAGCGCACCGCGCTACTGCAGCCCACCTATTTCAAAGGAATATCCAAGGAGCTCGAGCAGCACGGTTGATGCATTCGGCCTCGCGTACTGGAGCTCGATCACCTGCCGCTCTGAAGGCAGAATCGTCCACGGTAGGGGAGGGGCCGCCAGGAGCAGCTCTCCCAGCCCATCGCTGGAGGAGAGGCTGATATCGGAATCCTCAATGATGAGTGAATCCGATCCCGTGTTCTGCACCTCGGCCTCGAGGATCAGCGCACTGGCATCGCTGTTGAGGAAGGCATCGAGGACAGCCACGTTAGCCTGCCTGACGGAAGGCTCGCTGACCGCAGGCCCCTCGTGAGGTATACTCACCATGGCCTGCGCACCGGATCCCGCCCGCGGGGAGAAATTCCAGCTCAGAGCCCCGTTCGGCAACGGATCTGGTACCAGATAGCCGGCGCTACCCTGCGCCGAGGTGCCGGGAGCGATCTCGCCGCCTAGCGGTCCGAACTCGCCAGCCTCGCTTCCTGGAGGAGACAGGAGGTACGTATTGCCCATAGCGTCATCCAGCCGCATCGAGAATCGATCCGCTTCCAGGGGGGTCTCTCCCGCGTTCTCGACCGTGTACTCCACCAAGTAGTAGGCCGTGCCTGCTGGAAGGCTGTCTACGCGCTGCACGTACCCTCTTGTTACCGTAACGCGGGCATCGCCTGCTTGGGCAGGTTGACCGACTTGGGCAGATTCTCCAGTGGGGGGCGGGAGCATGGGCTCGGCTTCAGCTACGTAGTCGGCCGCCGCAATTTGCCAAGTGCCACCCTCAGCAAGAACGAGCGTCAGGCCAGGCTGCTGCTGAGCCAAAGCGTCTTCTGCCCCCGGAGGGGCTTCCCGTCGTCCGGCGAAGCGAAACGGCAGGACTGCACCATTGCTCAGTTGAAGCCTGATCTCGTCCCCAGGAGCGAGGCCCGTCACCAACACCTCATTCTCCGGCGTCGGCTCCAGGCCGATCACGTAGTTGACAACGGTCCCGCAGACCCATACCGCAGTCCCCGACCGGTCCGCTGGATAGGTCCACTCGGCTTCGGTAGGGACGATGGGCTCGACAGGGTAGGACCGGTCTCCCAACGTGAGTGAGATGGGGAGGGCGATGCTGACCTGCACATCACCGCTGCTGATGACCGTGTCGCAGCTCGGGACCGGAAGTGGGGAAGCAGGGATTGTCTGGGTTGGCATCGGGCTCGCTGTGGGGGCGGGTGTGGCCTCACTGGGAGCCTCGCTTCCCCTTAGGCCCAGGATGACGATGATGACAACGGCGGCCACAACAAGAACGGCGCCGCCAACAATGGACAGGATCAGCACGTGGCGCCCTTGAGGCGAGCGCGGCTCGGTCCTTCTTGGTGGTCTTGACGGGAGTTCGGTCATAGATCAGGGGTTTCCTCAGGGCAGCGAGCGCGGTGGCACACGTACCTGTATGTCGGCCTCTCCGCCTGTGACGAGATGGCTGAACGCTAGGAATGGGATGCCGATGCGCACTGGGCCTTGGGCCGAGACGGTGAACTCGAGGCTGCCCTGCTCGTCTGTGAACCCCTGAGCTAGCAGTTGGTTCGAGGCTATCTCGTAGGCCTTCGCGGAGACGCCTGCGATACCCTCGCCTGCTCCAGGCTGGCCGTCGCCGTTTCCGTCGTAGTAGACCAGTAGTCTAACGGGAACGAAGCGCGGGGAAGGGGTCACCGGCGCGGGCGGAGTTGGTGTCGTCAGAGGACGCACTGTCAGCTCCTGCGATTCAGGCGTGGGCGTGGCCACTGGTGACCCCGACGTCGTCGGTGTGGGAGTTGCGGTCGGGACTGCCGACGTCGGCGTGGGGCGCGGTGTGCTGTCTGCAGAGAAGGGCTCGGTGCTCTTTTCGCAGATGAAGGTGTAGCTGCTGTCCGTGACATCGGGCGGCGTGCGGTCCCCGGTACCCACGAGCACGTACAGCCAGCCGTCGTAAGTAGCATAGTAGGTCAGGGAGCTGTTGTAGTTCCCCTTAGCGACGTCGTCGTTCCCTGCAATGGCGCTGTCCCACGAGGGTCCGCTGAACAAGATCATGTTGGGGTCCAGACCAGGCGCGAGATTCGACGTCTGGCACCTGAAATGGAGACCGGACTTGACCCAGATCTTGAAGAAATCGTTGTCAGGGCCAGTGCCAAAGGGTGGCGCGAAATTGAAGGTTTGGCCCTCGTTCACCGCGAGGACGCAGGCGTGAAAGAAGTCCAGATTATTCTCGCAATCATCCGCTTGGGCGCGGGGTGTTGCGCCCGCGACTGGCGTGGGCGAGGGTGTCTTGGTGGACGGCGCGCCGATCTCCTCCAGGGTCAGGTCGTAGCTGCCAGCGGACTGGACATTGTTCTTGACGACGATATAGTGGTAGCCATCGTAGTCCGCCTTCCATGAGACCTGGGATGCAAGGCCTCCACCCCCGTCGTCGTCTCTCTCGATTCTTTCCTCGTCGTCCTCGTACACCTCCAAGAGCGTATCAACGAGGCTGAGATCGCTTGTTGTCGCTTGGTACCAGCGGTCCTCCTTGGTGTAGAACCGGAAATAGTCCTCGTCGTCCGCGTTGTGGAAGGTCAGTTCAAGGAGGATGGGCACCTGTATCGGCAGAGTGGGCTTGTCCTGCCGAGCCTCCTGAAAGCTGTTGTTAGGCTCGTAGTCGTCCTCATCACTGACCACCTCTGGGGTCGATGTCGGCGTGACGACGGACGACTCCAGTCTGTACGTTCGGCCCGTACAGGAAGGCGTGAGCTGATAGACTTTGAACAGGTATGGCCCAACGCTCCCAGCCTTGAAGGTGACCTGGGCGCTGTAGTTGTCCACCGCGTTCTCATCGATCTTGACCGTCTCATAGTCTGGGCCAAAGACGGCGATGCCTAGGTTGTAGTTGGTAGTTCTGCTAGGAAGGGCCCGCACTGTATACTCTGCGCCTACCTGAGCATTATCCAACCGGAACCAGTCGGCGTGCACCACAACGTCGATCTCCTCCCCCTCGGGCACGTCGGTGTCCGCCACCAATGCCAGACCATCGTAGGTGGACAACGTCACGGCATTTGCGTCACCGCACGTCTGCGCGCCGTCGCCGACGGGGCAGGCGTTATCGTTGTCCAGGCTGTCGGTTGTCGTGTACGTAACGCCGCAGGTCACCTCAGCTCCCTGATAGGGAGGGGCGTGGACCGCGGAGAACATCTCTTCGAAGGGATCGCTAGCCGAGGAAGACGCGGCCAGGGCTGCAGGAGAGGACCAGGGCACGACAAACGCCACCACCGCCAGTAAGCCTAAGCCCGCCGCTGCCGCCGGCCAAAGTGCGTGAACACGCTTCATTTGTACACTCCTCCAAACCCCTTTGCCGGTCACGGAGCGCCGGGGCTGCGTTACTATACCACAAACTAGGGGAGAGTTCAAGCTAGCCAACGCTCACCCTTGCAGAGCCGCAGTGCCCTGCCAAGGCCGTTGTCGACGGACACCCGCTGCCGTCAGCGCTCAATCGCGCCACGAAGCCCACCCGAAGGGGCACCTCTCGCGTGCCCTAGCGGCTCTCGAAACCCAGGCGGCGAAGTTCCCTCTCGTCCTCGCGCCACCGCTTTCGCACCTTGACCCGCAAATCGAGATAGACCCTGCCGCCGACCATGCGCTCTATCGCTTGCCGAGCAGCAGAGCCGATCTGGCGTATCATACGTCCCTTCCGGCCAATGATGATGCCCTTCTGCGATTCTCTCTCGACGAAGATGTTGGCGGCGATGTAGGTAATGCCCTTGTCTCGCTCCTCGAATGCCTCAACGACAACCGCCACGGAGTGCGGTACCTCGTGGTAGGAGCGACGCAGGATTTGCTCCCGGACCAACTCGGCCGCGATCTCCCGCTCAGTCTGATCAGTGATGTATTCGCCCGGATAGTAACGCGGTCCTTCCGGGAGAAGGGCGATGACCGTTTCCAGAAGCTTGTCCAGGTTCACACCGTCAGTCGCGATGGTCATCATCCACGCTTCGTGCTGAGGCACCAGGTCCCAGTAGGCCTTCGAATTGGGCTCGATCTGCTCGGGCGGGAGCCGGTCCATCTTGTTGAGCACCAGGATGATAGGCGCATCGGTGTTCGTTTCAAGGATGGCGGCGATCATGCGATCCTCGTTGCCTGGCAGGACTGAGACGTCGACGACGAACAGCACCACATCGGCATCCGGAATGGCGTGCTTGGCGGAGCTCACCATAATCTCCCCGAGCTTGTGGAGGGGCCGATGGATTCCCGGTGTATCGACGAATATGACCTGTACGTCCGGGCGGGTGAGTATGCCCGAAATGCGGGTCCGCGTGGTCTGCGGCTTGGAGGACACGATGGCCACCTTCTCGCCAACAAACTGGTTCATCAGCGTCGACTTGCCGACGTTGGGGCGGCCGATCACAGCCACGAAACCGGACCTATGCCCATCGGGGACGGCGTACGGATCGCTGAAGCGAAGTTCTGAAGTCTCAGACATGGGTGGTGTCTACTTAGGATGCAGGTGTGGGCCAGCACCCGTGGACTACGTCAACTCTCCCTCTGGCACCAGGTAGATGCCCGGCAAGCTCACCAGGGTCACCGCGCCCTTCACGATGACGTTTGACAGGAAGATCGACCACACGGTTGTGCCTGAGTATTGCCCGCCGAATGCACCCCAGGTGAAGACCAGGCTGTCAATAGGTATGCTGAAGGTGTTGCTGACCAATACCCGCAGCCACTGATAGCGCCGCGTGATGCGAGTGACCCATAGATGGTATACTTCTGTGTCCGCGAGCTCGCTAACCAGCTCGGCGACGATCGAGGCTGCCACGATCCGCCAGACTGGAGACAGGAGCGTGGAGAACTCACGCTGCAAGGGCCAACTCGGATCGGGGGGAAGCGACGCGGCGAAGCGGAAGAATCCGGCCATCACGAGGTTGATGGCCCCTGCAGCTAGAATGACGGTCCTAGCAGCCGCACGACCAAGCAGCTTGTGTACCAGATCGCGCAGGGTGAAGGTGAGGGGGTAGATGAACGTGCCGGCGTCAATGCTCAACCCAGCCACTGACGCGATCTTCAGGCTGAGCACATCGGCGATCATCTGCGCGGCGCAATAGCTGGCGACGACCCAGATGCCAGCGGTTGAGAGAGGTCTCGCGTCATCGGAGCGTCTCATAGGTCGGACCTCGCTCATGCGCGGGAATAGGTCATGGTCTCGTGCCCACGATGGGGCGCGCTCCGACGCAGGTTTGCCCCTCTAGGATCTAGCCTTTCCACGCTAGGCAGTCCAAAGCGGGAGCCCGTTGCTGATCGTCTGCTTCTGAGGCAGGGTCCCCCTGCGACAGTTCTCCCGGATGTGGTTGCTCTGGCCTGCTATCTAGTTCTCTTCTTCTCGATTGTGGGCCTCGATGATCTCCTGTTGCAGGTGATGGGGCAGCTGTTCGTAGTGATCGAACGTCATGGAGAACAGGCCTCGACCCTGTGTCAGGCTGCGCAGATCGGTGGCATAGCGCTGCATCTCGGCGAGGGGCACGCGTGCGGCCACGATCGTCTTTCCGGCACGCTGATCCATCCCTTGCACCTGTGCGCGCCGTGTGTTGAGATCACCAATGATGTCGCCGGTGTACTCCTCGGGGACGGTGACCGATACCGTGTGTATCGGCTCAAGCAGCACCGGTGCCGCGCCTTTCACCACCTTTTTGAAGGCCTCGCGCCCTGCTATCTGGAAGGCGATGTCCTTGGAGTCCACCGGGTGCTCCTTGCCGTCGTA
This sequence comes from Anaerolineae bacterium, assembly GCA_050049955.1. Lineage (GTDB taxonomy): Bacteria > Chloroflexota > Anaerolineae > B4-G1 > B4-G1 > SKLM01. The sequence continues at coordinate 22,009 of JASFVG010000003.1, forward strand.
GACAGCTGCCAGGACATCTACCACAGGGTAACCGGCGATGACGCCTTGTTCCAGGACCTGCTTAATCCCTTTCTCGATGGAACCCTTGAAGCCCGTCGAGATATTTCCCCCGCGCACCTCCCACTCGTACTCATAGCCGGTGCCGCGGGGCAGAGGCTCCACCCGCATATGGACCTCAGCGAATTGACCGGCGCCGCCCGTCTGCTTCTTGTGGCGGTACTGATCAGCATAGGTCCGGGTGATGGTCTCGCGATAGGGCACCTTGGGTGTGGAAGTCTCCACCTCGACATCGAACCGGTTCGACATACGTTGAATCGCAATATCCACGTGTGCGTCACCCATTCCCTGAAGTAGCATCTCCTTGGTGCTCGCTTCCTGACGCCACCGGAGCGTGGGATCCTCCTCACAGATACGCGTCATCGTCGGACCCAGCTTGGCCTGGTCAGCCTTGCTCTTCGGCGAGACGGCCACGCTATAGACGGGGGATGGGAAGATCGGGCCGGGCAGTGTCACCTGGTGCTCTCTGGCGCAGAGAGTGTCACCGGTCAGCGTGCTATCCAGCTTGGCAACTGCACCGATGTCGCCGGCTCGGAGGTGGGGCACGCTGATCTGTTCTTTGCCTCGGATGACGTAGAGCTGACCCAAGCGTTCCTCTTCGCCTGAGTGGCTGTTCTGGACCCGGCTATCGGACTCGATGATGCCTCTGTAGGTCCGGAAGAACGTCAACTTGCCGACGTAGGGGTCGGCCGTGGTCTTGAAGACCAGAGCGACCAACGGGCCTTCCTCTTCGGGCAAGACCTCCTCGTCACCGGCCGGCCCTGCCGCCGTAGCCGGTGCCAAATCGGCGGGCGACGGCCCGTAGCTGACCAGCGTCTCGAGCAAGGCTTTTGTTCCGATGTTCTCTGTTGCTGCCGAGACCATCACCGGCACCGCTGTCCCTTGAAGAATCGCCTCACGTAGACCGTGCCTCGTCTCCTCCTCCGAGAGTTCCTCACCTTCCAGGTACTTCATCAGCAATTCATCATCCGCCTCAGCAGCCGCCTCGATCAGTCGAAAGCGGGCATCCTCCACCTGATCAGCCATGTCATCCGGAATGTCCGCCACCGTGCCGTCCGAGCCAAGGAGCGCGCGCTTGTTCACCAGATCGACAACACCGGAACACCCTTCGCCTGTGCCGATTGGGAGGTGGGTGAGGACAAAGTTCCCGTCGAAGACTTCGTTCAGCGCTTCCATTGAACGGTCAAGATCGACGTTCTCTCGATTGATCTTGTTGATCAACACCATCCGTGGGATAGCCTGCTCGTCGACGAACTTCCAAACCAGTTCAGTGCCAACCTCAACACCAGACACGGCGTCTACCACGATGACGGCTATATCGGACACCCGCGTTGCACTCTTGACCTCGCCGACGAAATCCGTATAGCCAGGCGTGTCGATCACATTGATCTTGTGCCCCTCCCATTCAACGGGGACAAGAGCCAGGTTGAGCGAGATATGGCGACGCCTCTCCTCCTCGTCGAAGTCGGCTACGGTCGTGCCCTTCTCGACTTCTCCCACACGGTTGATAGCGCCGCTGGTGAACAGCATGGCCTCGGCTAGCGAGGTCTTTCCGGAGCTACCGTGTCCAAGTAGTACCACGTTGCGCAGTCGCTCGGTCTGATAATCCTTCATTGCGGATATGACTCCCTTGGATAGTGCAAGTGCGGCGACCCACGAAGCAATCAGGCTGCGTCCAGGAAGGCCAGCCCTGCTGCGTCCCACGTATCGCGCCCCACGCCAGGTGCTTGAAGATATGCTGTAGCCGGTTATTCTAAACGAGAACGACGTGCCTGTCAATTGCCCTGAGCGGCAAACGGTGGTACACTTGCGCCGTCCATCACTGCCAGTCCAGCACCGAAAACCGAAAGAGGAATACCCATGGCTCACTTCCCCATCGAACCCTTCAAAATCAAAGTCGTCGAACCGATCCGTCACACGACCCGCGCGGAGCGAGAGCAGATCCTCATCGAAGCGGGGTACAACCTCTTCGCCGTACGGGCCGAGGACGTCCTTATCGACCTCTTGACCGATTCCGGCACGGCGGCTATGTCCGACAATCAGTGGTCAGGCATCATGCTGGGTGACGAGAGCTACGCCGGCTGTCGCAGCTTCTTCAGCCTGGAACAGGCGGTCACCGAGATCACCGGTTTTCGCCACTTCGTGCCCACCCATCAGGGGCGGGCAGCTGAGAGTCTCCTGTTTGCCTGCACCCTCAGGCCGGGGCAGTCTGTCCCCAGCAATATGCACTTCGATACCACGCAAGCCAATGTCATTGCGAACGGTGGCAAACCGGTCAATCTCATCGTCGACGAGGGACTTGATTGCACAGCGCACGCCCCGTTCAAGGGGAACATCGACCTTCAGAAGCTGGAGGCCTTCATCGCGCAGACCGGCCCGCACAATATCCCCCTCGGGATGCTAACCGTGACCAACAACTCTGGAGGCGGACAGCCGGTCTCTATGGGGAATATCCGCGCAACAAGCGAGGTTCTTCATCGCCACGGCATCCCCCTGTTCCTGGATGCCTGTCGCTATGCTGAGAATGCCTACTTCATCAAACTCCGCGATCCCCAGTACGCAGACTCGCCAGTCCTCGACATAGCTCGCGAGATGTTCTCCTATGCCGACGGCTGCACAGTGTCCGCCAAGAAGGACGGGCTGGTCAACATCGGTGGTTTCCTGGCCATAAACGATGCGTCGCTGTTCGAGCGTGTGCGCCAAGAGCTGATCATTCGCGAGGGCTTCCCCACCTACGGGGGGCTGGCTGGCCGTGACCTGGAGGCGCTGGCACGCGGGCTGTGGGAGGGCCTCGACGAACGCTATCTGGCCTATCGGATCGGCCACACCAAGTACCTGGCAGACCGCCTGCTGGAGGAGGGCCTACCAATCCTCGAGCCGCCCGGCGGGCACGCAGTCTACCTGGACGCCAAGCGTTTTCTGGGTCACATTCCGCAGCACGAGCTTCCTGGTCAGGCGCTTGTCTGCGAGCTGTACTTAAAGGGCGGCATTCGCAGCGGGGAGATTGGGACCGTCATGTTCGCCCGCGAGGACCCTCAGAGCGGTGAGATGGCATACCCTGAGCTGGAGCTGGTGCGGTTGGCGATTCCCCGCCGCGTCTATACGCAGGCGCACCTGGACTACGTCGTGGATGTGTCCAAGCGCATCTATGGGGATCGCGATAGCGTGGTCGGACTTCGCTACACCTACGCTCCAGAGCTCTTACGTCACTTCACGGCCCGATTCGAGCCTGTCCAGTAACTTGTCACGTGGAGGCTTTGGGGTCGTCGTCAATCGCCGCCTGTCTGATCCTCTCGGGAGAGCAGGGCCAGCACCACGACCACACCGAGCCCGATGATGATCAGGGCTGCCAGTTTCTGCCACGGGCCCACGATCAGCGCCAGTAGCCCGAAGAGGGCGCAGAAGCCCCAGTAGAGGACCACGATGGCCCGCTGCGGTAGGCCAAGATCGCGTAGTCGATAATGGAGGTGTCCACGGTCCCCCCGCACTGGGGAGCGGTGATGGCGAGCGCGATCGAAGATCTGCCAGGCCACATCGACGATTGGCAGCCCCATAACCATAAGCACGGTAGCCGTCCGTCCGCCCGCGATCAGACCCAAGCCTGCAAGCGCATAGCCCAAGAAGAACGCCCCGGCGCTGCCTAGGAATACGCTCGCTGGCGCCATGTTGTAGGGCAAGAACCCTGTCAGCGCGCCCATCAGGGCCAGCGGCAGGAGCGCAACACTGGGCTGACCGGCACGGTGCATGTGTATCGCCAACACCAGGCAGAGTATGGCTCCCACCCCGGCGGCGAGCCCGTCGAGGCCGTCCAGCCAGTTGACTGTGTTGATCATCCCCGCGACCCACAGAACCGTCAAGGGTACGTAGATCCAGGGTCCCCACGGATACCTGTTCAGTTCTACCATTCCAAAGAGCGGCAGCGTGAACCGTTCGAGCCAGAGCAGCGTGGTGAGGGCGACCAGCGAAAGGGCGATCTGAACGGCGAACTGTGGGAGCGGTGGCAGGTCGAAGCGGTCATCCAACAGGCCACACAGGAGTGCCACGCCCCCGCCGAATAGGAGGCCCTTAAGGCGGAGCGTGTCGCTCGCGCCGTAGCCCGCGGTGAGGAGTCCCTGCTGATGGGCCAGGCCAACGGCTCCAATGAACGCCACAAAGACCGCCGCGCCCCCGAGGCGTGAGACCAAGCCTTCGTGCCGCCGTCGTCCTCCTGGGCGGTCGACGATGCCCACCCAGCGGCCCAAGCGCCCGGCGATGGGCGCTGCCAGGACTGCCAGGCCGAAGGAGGTGGCGAAGACGAGCAAGTAACGGAGGAGGACCATACGGAGTTGGCGTCCCGGAGGATGCCCTAGCCGGTGCCGAACAGCCGGTCCCCGGCGTCTCCCAGGCCAGGCACGATGTAGCCCGCATCGTTCAACCCCTCATCCACAGCAGCTAGGAACAGCGGGACATCGGGATGGGCGCTCGAGACAGTCTCGATTCCTCGGGCGGAGGCCACCACGCCTACGAATTTGATCCGTCTTGCTCCCCACTCCTTAAGCATATCGATGGCGGCAACCGCCGAACCTCCCGTGGCGAGCATAGGATCGAGGACCAGGGACACATCCACCGTCGGGCTTACCGGCAGGCGGGCGTAGTACTCAATGGGCTCTAGCGTTTGTTCGTCGCGGCGCAGGCCAATGTGCCAAACCTCCGCATTTGGCATCATACTCCAGACGCCCTCGACCATTCCTAAACCAGCGCGCAGTATCGGGACGAGACCGACGCGCTCCTGCAAGCGATGCGCAGCTGACTGGCCCAAAGGCGTCGTTACGAAGACACTCTCGGTCGCGAGGCCTGCCGTGGCCTCGTAAGCAAGGAGGATCGAGATCTCCCGCAGCAACTCGCGGAACTTCTTCGGGTCAGTCCGTTGGTCGCGCAGCAGACCCATCTTGTGCTTGACCAGCGGGTGGGGCGAGATATGCACCTCGGCCGTCATCGTTCACCTCCTTGATGGTCGTCTGCCGATTCTACCGGCGAAGCCCCTGCTTGTCAAAGATTGCTTTCCCTTCGGCCTGTTCTAAGTATAATACCTGCCACCATGGGTGACCGCATCATCTCGTCACGGCTCGAGGATGACGAGGTTGTACTCGACCAGGCCCTCCGGCCGCAGCGCCTCAACGATCTGATCGGTCAGGGGACCTTGTGCACGAACCTGTGGATCCTCATTGAGGCGGCCAAGAAGCGCAACGAAGCTGTCGACCACGTGCTGCTGTACGGGCCGCCAGGCCTGGGCAAGACAACGCTGTCCCATATCATCGCGAACGAGATGGAGGTGCCCATCAGAGTCACCTCTGGGCCGGCCATTGAACGAACTGGCGATCTCGCGGCCATCCTCAGCAATCTACGGCACAAGGATGTGCTGTTCATCGACGAGGTGCACCGCCTCGGCCGTGCGGTGGAGGAGATCCTGTACCCTGCTATGGAGGACTTTGCCCTGGACTTCGTGATTGGGAAGGGACCCAGTGCCCGCTCGATCCGGCTCAATCTTCCGCGCTTCACCGTCGTGGGTGCCACCACGCGCCTTGCGCTGCTCACAGCGCCCTTGCGGTCGCGCTTCGGGGCCACCTTTCGCGTGGACTTCTACGATGAGGAGGAACTAGCGACCATCGTCCGCCGCGCCGCGGATGTGCTCGAGGTGGAGATTGACCACGCGGGGGCGGCGGAGATTGCCCGCCGTGGCAGAGGGACACCTCGCGTGGCGTTGCGACTGCTCAAGAGGGTGCGCGACTATGCTCAAGTGCGTGCAGACGGGTGCATCACAGATCAAGTAGGCCGTGAGGCTCTCGAGCTGCTCAACGTGGACAGAAAGGGTTTGGATGACCTGGATCGGCGGGTGCTGCACACCATCATTCGGAAGTTCGGCGGCGGCCCCGTCGGGTTGGACACGATTGCGGCGGCCGTTAGCGAGGAGTCGGACACCATCATGGACGTCATCGAGCCGTACTTGCTGCGCCTCGGGTTTCTGGACCGCACGCCCCGAGGACGCGTTGCCACGCTACGTGCTTACGAGCATCTCGGGATCCCTCCTGACGGACCTGAGCAGCCGATGCTGCTATGATGCGTTGAGTCGATTCCAATTGGCCAGCACCCATCGATGCTACTCTGACGAGTCTGATGAACCCTGAGTCACCCACCTACCGGGTTCCGTACGGAAGATCGACCGTTGCGTTCCGGCTACCTTCAGCCATGCGGGGCACCGTCGTGACCTCCAGATCGGTTGAGCCGTTGGAACCTGTGGAGGCGGCCATTGCCGAGGCCCTGGCCTGCCCTATGGGTTCACCGCCTCTCCGGGAGTTGGCCAGGGAAGGTGACCACGTCTGTATCGTGTTCACGGACATCACCCGTGCCAGCCCCGATCATCTGCTCGTGCCGGCGCTGCTGCGAGAATTAGAGGCGGCAGGAGTCCGTGACGAAGACATCACACTGCTCTGCGGTATCGGGATGCACCGCGCCTCCACGCCTGGGGAGAAGGTGGCCAAGCTGGGTCAGGCTGTGGTCGAACGCTATCGGGTGATCGACAATGAGCCCCAGAATGACGCCATGTTGGTCGATCTAGGTATGACAGAGGGCGGCGTGCCGGTGTCAGCGCACCGGGCGGCGGTTGAGGCCGATCTACTGCTGGCCACCGGGCTGGTGGAGCCCCATCAGTACGCGGGCTACTCTGGCGGCCGGAAGACCGTCGCCGTCGGCGCTGCGGGGGAGGCCCTTATAGCACACACGCACGGGCCGGCCTTCGTTGACCATCCCGGCACGCGGCTGGGCCGTATTGAGGGCAACCCCTTCCACGAGGCGGTTACGGAGGCGGCGAGGCGTGCCGGATTGGACTTCATTCTCAATGTCGTCCTGGACGACGAGAAGCGAGTCGTGCACGTGGGGGCCGGCAATCCGGTCGAGACGCACGCTCAGCTCGTGGAATTCGCGCGCTCGATCTATGAGGTGCCTATCCCCCACCAGTACGACGTAGCCGTGGGCGGCGTAGGGTTCCCCAAGGATGCCAACCTTTACCAGGCCAGTCGAGCGGCCTCCTACCTCTTCTTCGCGCCCACGCCCATCGTGAGGCCGGGGGGGTACCTGATCGTGCCGGCGCGCTGCGAGGAAGGCGCCGGCGAGGGCGTGGGCGAGCAGCGGTTCTTCGAAGCGATGCGCGATGCCCCGGATGTTGAGGCGGTTCTCTGCGACGCTCGTGAGCATGGCTATCCGCCGGGTCAGCAACGTGCATTCGTGATGGCAAAGGTGCTAGAGGAGGCCAGGGTGGTCATTGTGGGGAGCCAGTGCTCGGACGCCGTGTCTGCCTGCAAGATGACGCCGGCAGAATCCGTAGAGGAGGCACTGGCGCTGGCGGCAGAGGAGCTGGGGGAGGAGCTGGACGTCCTCGTCGTGCCCCACGCGTTGCTGACGCTGCCGGTTGTCACCCCATCGGAGGCAGGATGAGACAGAAGGGTTTCCTTTCACGCCTACATCACGGTCATGTCATGGTCGCTGACGGGGCGATGGGCACCATGCTTCAAGCCGCGGGCCTACCGCCAGGCACGTCTCCTGAGGGCTGGTTGCTGGAGAACCCCGAAGCAGTTGCCGGCGTGCACCGCTCATACATCGAAGCGGGATCCGACTTGATACTGACCTGCACGTTCGGCGCAACGCGGCCGCGACTGGAGCGCAGTGGACTCGGCCATCGTCTGGGCGAGATCAACCGGCTTGCAGTCGAGGTTGCGAGGCGCGCCGCGGGCGAAAGGGCGTTCGTGGCCGGTGACATCGGACCGCTCGGGGAATTCCTGGCCCCGCTTGGGCAGCTCTCCTATGAGGAGGCGGTGGACATCTTTGCCGAGCAGGCGTCGGCGCTTGCCGAGGCTGGCGTTGACGTGCTCTACGTCGAGACGATGTCCGCCCTTGAGGAGGCCAGGGCAGCCGTAGAGGGCGCCCTCCGGACCGGTAGCGGAGTGGCCGTCACTGCCACCCTCTCCTTCGACTCCCACGGGCGAACGAACATGGGCGTGCGCCCCGAGGAGGCAGCCGAAGCACTGCGCGAGTTGGGCGTGGCTGCCTTGGGTGCCAACTGTGGTGCCTCGCTCGAGATGACCTTGAGCGCTGTGCAGAGGATGCATCACGTCGCACCCGAGATGCCTCTCGTCGTGAAGCCAAATGCGGGCAAGCCGCGTCTGGTTGGGGAAGAGGTGGTCTACGATGCTACGCCCGCCGGGCTTGCGAGCTACGCTGGGCGGTTCGTGGAACTAGGCGCAAGGATTGTTGGGGGCTGCTGCGGGTCAACGCCACAGCACATAGCCGCCATTGCCCGGGCCGTACGTCCCAGCTGACGGCCCCGTCGACGTCCTACAGCCCGCGCCGATAGACCCTGTGGCGCTTGTACCACTGGGCGCCGAAAGCGACGACCTCGCCCAAGCTCTTGATGTTCGTCTCCGCCACTTGCACCAGGTCGGCATATTCGAAGTCGAACTGAAGGGCGCTCTTTGCCATCTCGCTATACAACACTGCGTTGGCACCGACGCCCTGGTGTTCGGACAACAGACCCACTCCGTTGAAGTTGACCCACTTCGTGCGCCTGAACTCCAGGAGGATGTGCAGCCAGCCGAAAGGCCACAGCCGCCCGTTGGCCCGCTGGATGCCGGCTGAGATGTCCGGATAGCCCATCACGAACCCGATGACTTCCTCGTTCTTGATCACGAGCTTGATCAGGCGAGGATCGGCTACGGAAAGAAAGCGATCGGCGATGGCGCCAACCTCGGCCTCGTCGATCGGGTAGTACCCCCAGACCTCGGTGAAGGCCTCGTTGTTGATTCTCTGGATCTCTGGAACCCAGCGGCGCAGCTCCCGTTTACTGGAGAAGGACATCACGCGTAACCCCCGTCGCTCCTTCGCCCTCTCGGCGATGTCGTAGAAGCGCTGGGGCAGATCGTACTCTCCGCTCAGGTGGGCGGAGAGGTAGTCGATCTCCTTGCTGAACCCCAATTCTGTCAGGAGCTTCGGGTAGTAGGCGAGGTTGTATGGGACACCCAGCGCCGGGCGATGCTCGAATCCTTCCACCAGCAGGCCGTGTGCATCCGCACGAAGCATGCCGCGGGGACCCACGAGGACGTCCAGGCCGCGAGCGCGCGCCCAGGCTGCAGCCGCGTCGAACAGGGCCTTAGCGACCTCAGTATCCTCCACCGTCTCGAAGTAGTAGAAGAACGCCGTGTTGGTATGGTGGTAAGCGTTGTAACGGCGGTTCTCCATCACCGCGATCCGTCCCAGGGTCTGATCCTCGTCCTGCGCGACGAAGAAATCGGCCGTGGAATGGCGATAGAAGGGATACTTGTCCCGATTCAGGGCTAACTTCATGTCGGAGACCATAGGTGGGACCCACTGTGGAGAGCCGCGATACAGGCTGAAGGGTAGAGCAATGAACTGACGTACGTCCTCCTGGTTCGATGTATCTATCCTGCGGACGTGCATCTTCCCTCCGTTCCCTCAGGCAGCCACAAAGAAGGCCACAGCCAGTACGCCTGGTCCGGCGTGCGTGACAATCGCCGGCGGGACGTCGAGGATGGGGATGGTCTCGAGACCCAGTTCACTGCACAGGTCGTCGGCCAGAGCCTGTGCCTGGTCGGGCACGGATGCGTGCATGACCGAGATGTACCCGCCGCCATCTCGCGGAGTCTCCTCCAACACCAGCTCCTTAAGCCGCGCTAGCGCCCGCTTGTGCGTGCGGGTTCGCTCGAGCTGCTCCACCTGTCCATCCCGCAAGCTGAGGATTGGCTTAATCTGGAGCACGCTCCCCACTAGCGCCGACGCACCCCCGATGCGGCCGCCCTTTGCTAGATACTCCAGTGTGGCCACCAGAAAGTAGATGCGACAGCGGGGGATGAGCGCGCGGAGCCGCGCCTCAATGACGTCGGCGTCGAGGCCGGCCTGGGCCCACTCGGCTGAGAGGGTCACCAATGTCGCCAGGCCGCTTCCGATCACGCGCGTATCGATCACTCGAATGTCTGCGTTGGGGAAGTCGGCAGCCGCCACCGTGGCGGACCGAACCGTGCCGCTTAGTTCGGTCGATGGATGGATGCACAGTATCGCCTCTGCCTCGGGCGCCAGTTGTTCGAACGTCTGGGAGAACAGCTCCGGCGGCGGAGCCGATGTCTTGGGCAATTCCGAGGATGCCTGCAACCGCTCCATGAACGTCGCGTGATCGATCGCCTGACCTTCCAGGTAAGAATCGGACCCGAAGATGATCACCTGGGGGATCACGGGTATGTCGTATTGCTCTGCTACCTCGCTCGGCAGGCCTGCCGTGGTGTCGGTGACGATCTTGACCATATCTCGCTCCTTTGACGGCGCTCCGCGAGGGAGCCTCCTTGATACGTGGCTGCGTTCCGCCCTTCAGCCCGCGAACGTGCCCTGGCGATCGGGGGTGCAAGCCATCATACCACAGAACCCTCAGCCTGTCAGATGATTCACCGTGCGAACGCGGACCTCGACGGACGCTCGCTGTGCCTAGACCTCGTTGGCGCCTATGGATTCGGCCGGCGACGCCAATACCGATTAGCGGTTCAAGCGCTGGGTCCTATCAGGGTAGCAGGCCCGTTGCTGGACTTGACACGGGTTCCCGAGTATACTTCCGCGCGCGATGGCGAACTCGAAGGCGGACTCGAAGGCGAACTC
>JASFVG010000004.1:0-32613 GCA_050049955.1 Anaerolineae bacterium
GGGGCGAGGGATATGATCAGGCTGCAGCATACCTGAACGCCCTGCCTGGCGCAGAGGATCTCGTGGTGACCACCCCTACCACCGCCGCCTTTGCTCCGTTGTTCGACGGCGAGACCTGGCCAATGGACCGGTACTACCCCTGGCGGTCCGACTACGTGCTGTTTTACGTTTCTGGTGTGCAGCGCGGACAGGACGAGGAGTTGCTGCAGCAGTATCTCCTTGATCCGCCGCGGGAACCCGACCATGTCGTTTCTCTGCACGGCGTTGACTATGTGTGGATCTATCGCAACGACCGTCACGAAGCGCCGGTCGCATTCGTCGAGCAGCACGGTCAGGCCAAGGAAGGGGACTGTATCCTGGTGAATGAGGATTCGCTCTTCGCGAAGTACTATGAGGGCGATCTGCCGGTCCACACGTTCTCTCCCCAGTACCAGGCCCAAGGCAGATCCTACACCTATTGGGATCGGGAACGGATGAGCAAGTTCCTCGACGATATGTCTGCCGATTGCAGCCGCGTCTGGCATCCTCGGGACCTTGACGGCGAGGGTAATCGGTACGTGGATCTCCTAGACGTGCGGGGTGCCTTGATCGAGGAAGAGAGCTTCCCCCGCATGGTGGTATCTCTGCACCGGCTGGTGGAGAGAGAGGTGGCGTGGAGAGAACTGGACCTGCGATTCGGCGATCTGCGTCTGCGAAGCTATGGTGTCACCGACCCACCACCGGCCTGGGGGAGGGACGGCGGCGTGCTGCTCGCGTGGGAAGCACTGGTCCCCCTGGAGGGGGACTATTCAGTCTTTCTCCATCTGTACGATGCGCACGGCCACCGCATCGCGCAGGGCGACAGCCTGATGATAGACCACGCGGTCCAACCCACGTCGGACTGGGAACCGCACGTGGCGAAGCGTGCGCTCTATCATCTTGAGGTGCCGCCGGCTACACCTCCAGGCCAGTACGCGCTGGAGCTCGGGGTCTATCAGCTGGAAAGCGGCGACCGACTGCCGATCCTCAACGCAGACGCTGGTGATCGCGGGACATCGGCACGGTTCCCGATTACCGTTGGTATACCTGACCAGATGCCCCCGACGGCTGACTTGACTATCCAACGTCTGCTCGAGCGGTCCCTGGTTTCCAGCCTGGAGTTGGTCGGGTATGACTTGGAGCAGCGCGCGGTAATGGCCGGTGAATCCGCGGGCATTCGCCTCTACTGGCAAGCCCACGGCACGATTGACCAGAGGCTACGCCTACAATTGGAGATGCAGGGAGACGATGGGACCAGCCATGCTCAGGAGGCGTTTGATCTCACGAGCACGGACTACCCGCCAACGCGTTGGCGACCCGACGAGCTTCTAGGCGACTGGTACTACCTGTCAACGCCGGAGAACGTGCCCACGGGGGAGGCGTTGATCAAGCTCGACTTACTGGATGAGGGCGGCCGATCTATCCTCTCCAGGCCTGTGGAAGTCCTAGCGCTATGGGTCCAGTCGACGGTCCCGAGGTTCGACGCACCGCTCAAGATTGACCAGCCAACCAAGGTGAGCCTCGGCGAGGAAGTCACGCTCTGGGCCTATGAACTGGACTACACGGCGCGGGCTGGGGGGACAGCATCAGTGACGCTCTATTGGAAGGCCGAGCAGAAGGTCGATACTGACTACAAGGTGTTTGTGCATCTGTACGATGGGCGAGGCGGCATCCTTGCCCAGAGTGATGGGCAGCCAGGGCTGGGGGCCCGGCCGACGACCACGTGGGAGACAGGGGAATTCGTTGCGGATCGGCACTTCATTTCGATACCGCCAGATGCCGAGTTGGGCAGTTACCAGCTCGGCGTGGGTCTATACGATCCTGAGAGTGGACAGCGCGTGACTGTGTCCGATCCTGTAGGCGAGCCCGTGGCCCAGGATCGGATCATCCTCGGGAGCGTGGCGATTGAGTCCTAGTCGGCTGGGTCGAGCTCGAGTCGCGCCTGAGTGCGCCAGCCCAACCCCCGCGCTCGCCGGCCCGTTGCGGCTGGGTCGGCTTCGTCGGGCCGTCTTCAGTGTAATCCTCTTTCTGCTCGCCTTCCTACCGCGCGCCATCCAGCCCGTTTCTCGGCCGCTGGTCTGGTATCTGCGCTCGGCTCACTTCATCGAGGCCGCCCTGAGCGGTGATTGGGCAAACACCGTCTATTCTGAGCATCCTGGCGTGACGCTGATGTGGCCAGCGGGGATAGGACTGAAGCTCTACTGGGTCGTCTCTGGCATCACCCCGGCGGCGGAGATGGTGCCCCCGGACTTCGAGCCGATCCACTTCTTCGGTCCGGTGCCACGAGCAGAAATCGCCGCTGCTGTCATCCCTCTGACGGTGATCATCGCCCTGGGCGTCGTCGCGGCCTACTGGATGCTGCGGAACCTGCTCGGCGAAGCAACCTCCGCCGTTGCCGGCCTGCTCCTGTCTACGAGCCCCTACTACCTAGCTCATAGCAAGGTTCTCCATCTTGAGGCTATGATGGCCACGCTCATGCTCCTATCAGCCCTGGCCGTGCTCGTGTACCGTCGCAGTCACCGCCGACGCTGGCTGCTCCTATCTGGTGTACTCGGCGGGCTCGCCCTGCTGGTCAAGATCCCTGCCTTGTTCCTTCTTCCGTTCGCGGGTCTCGTACTGTTCGTCGATTTGGCTCACAGCGTCCAGGCCAATAGGCTCAGTGTACGCCAAGTCATTGATGTGCTGGTGGTTCCGCTGTGCATCTGGTGTGTGGTTGCAGTGCTCGTCTATTCCGTCGTTTGGCCTGCCATGTGGGTGGAGCCCAGAAGGGCTCTGGCGGCGGTTGTCTGGGGCTTCACCCGCCATACGGCTTTGGCCCACGACAGTCCCACCCTGTTTCTGGGGCAGGTTATGCGTGAAGACCCGGGACCCGTCTTCTACATCGTGTCACTGCTGTTTCGCGCCAGCGAGGTAGAGTTAGTCTTTCTGGTGGTGGCGGCGGCCATCGGAATCGCGCGTCTCCGCCTTCGGCGATCGGCTTGCACGGGGTCACGGGTTGACCTCATACTACTCCTATGCTTCGCCGTTCTCTTCTTGGCGCAGATGTCTCTTGGTGCCAAGAAGATAACTCGCTATGTCCTTCCTTCTCTGCTGGGACTCGACGTGCTGGCTGCGGCGGGAATAGTGGGTTGGGCGCGAACCCTCGCCCGCGAGCGTCGCCGACTCGCGGTCGTACTGATGATGCTTCCGGTGCTGATGCAGACCGTGGTGAGCTTGGCCCGGCATCCAAACTACGGGACGGTGCTCAACTGGCTTGCAGGGGGGCCTCCGGCGGCCGGCCGTGCGATCCTCATTGGTGAAGAGGGGGAAGGATACACGGAGCTCGCTGGGTATCTCAACACCCTCCCCGATGTCGAAGACCTGACGGTGGTCGCGCAGCTCCGGCACGTGTTCAGCCAGACATTCCGAGGCACGACCGTTGAAATGGACGAACGACAGGGCATTTCGGGTGTCCTGGGCGACTACTTGGTCTTCCACCGCAACTACACGGCCCGTGACTACAAGATAGACCAATGGGGACGACTGTGGGAACGGTATGCGGCCCGCACCCCCGAGCGTGAGATCCAGTTCGATGGCGTGCCGTATGCCTGGCTCTATCCCAGGCTCTCACCGAAGCTCTCACCGGGCATTGGCCCCGAACGCCCTCAATTGAGGGTTCTTGGGGAGCGCTTTCGCTCTCTCGGCTACGACCTTCGCGTGACGAAGCCGGGACCGGGTGACAGAGTACCCCTGGTCCTCTATTGGCAGGCCACGTCACCTGTGACGGACGACCTGAGCATCTTCCTGCACCTCACCAACGACGCTGGAGAGCTCATCTGGCAGGACGATGGAGCCGCTGACCACGGCAGCCGCCCGACATGGAGTTGGGGCTCGGAGGAGACTATCGTTGACCCGCACACCGTGGTGCTGCCGTCGGACCTGACGGAGGGCGAGTACGCCCTGGTCGCGGGCATCTACGACTGGAGGACCGGCGAGCGGCTGCCCGTCTACCGACCAGATGGGAAGCGGGTGGCTGGGGATCAGATCTTCCTGACAACCCTCGCTGTTCGGAGGCCTCGCGCTCGCCCTGCTGCGTGGGTGGCAAGGGGGCTGGGGCTTCTCACGCTGGTTTCGGTCCTGGTCGGCAGGCCAGCGCGGCCCGGCCCATCAATGCCAGACCGGAGAGAAGGGGTGGCTTGCACAGGGAAGCAAGGCGGCGCGACCGAAACGGGCGCCGAGGAGAGACAGGTTGACGCGCAATCGTTGGACTGACCTGAGCGTCCTGGTCATCTACCTGGCGACAGCCCTGGTCATCACGTGGCCGCTTGCCATCAACCTGGACAGCCATTTCCCGGGAGACTCCAACGACAGTCTCCATCACTACTGGAATGGGTGGTGGGTCAAGCGCGCCCTCAATACCGGGCAGTCACCCTATTGGACACCCTATCTCCACTATCCTCATGGGCTCAGCCTCGTCTCCCACGACATCGCCTGGTTCAACATCGGTATGTGGTTGGTCCTGGAGCCCCTTCTTGGGGGCTACGTGGCCTACAATTGGGGTATACTCATCAGCCTGGTAGCGTGCGGATTCGCCGCCTTCTTGCTGGCCTATGAGCTGACGGGCGATGTGCGCTCCGCCTTCCTGGCGGGGCTCCTTTACCAGAGCTGGCCCTTCCGTATGCATCAGCTGGATCGTCCTAACCTCGCGGGGACCCAATGGATACCCTTGTTCATCCTGTTCTTGTGGCAATCCATGGACCGAGGGAAGTGGTGGCAAGGTGTGCTTGCGGGGGTGTTCTTGGCTCTCACTGGGTATACCCGGTGGCAGCAACTGATACCCGCCGCCATCCTGGGGGGTTTGTTTCTGATCTGTACGGTGCCGAGGAAACTGGGGACCTGGCGCCGATGGGGGCCTGCCCTGCTACTTGCGGGAACGGTCGCTGCCGTGGCATTGGCTCCACCTGTTGTCCTTCTGGCACGCCAGCAGCGCTCCGACCCGGTCGAGTTGCTGCGACCGACTGAGGAATCGACGATGCAGACGGACGTATTGGCCTACTTCACCCCCAGTAGGTTCCATTCGTTTCTCAGGTCCCTAACCCAGCCAGCCTATGCGCGATACTACGCCGACCGCTCGGAACCGCGTCGTTATCCTGCCTACGTTGGCGTGACCGCATTTGGCTTGGCCGTGGTGGGTGTATGGAGCTCGCGCAGGAAGAGCCTGCCTTGGGTAGTCATGGCAGGCACGCTGATCCTCCTGTCCTTGGGGCCTGAACTTCGCTTCAACGGCCGGCTCTATCCCGACATACCGATGCCCTATCGGCTGGCCGCCCGGTTGCAGTTTGTCCGTCTCATCCGTCTTCCGGATCGCTTCAACTTATTCCTGGCTTTGCCTGCTGCAATGCTGGCTGCCTACGGGGTTTCTCACCTGCTGGATCTTGTACAACGGCGTAGACGTGTCACCTCCTTAGTCTTGTCAGGTGGTCTGGGAGCGGCACTTCTCCTTGAGTACCTGGTCGCCCCAATACCCCTGCATAGTCTTGCCATTTCGCCGTTCTACGGTGAGCTAGCGGAGGATGGGAGTGAGTTCGCCATACTCAATCTTCCGTTGGACCAGAAGGTCTCTAAGCAATACATGTTTGCTCAGGCGACTCATCAACATCCCATCGTCCAAGGCCACGTCTCCCGCTTTCCGCAGGGCGCGTTCGACTATATGACCAGCCAGCCCTGGATACGCGCCCTGCAGGACTCCGGTCATCTTCCTCCGGCCCATATCGACGTGGGTCGTCAGTTGAGGACGCTGGCTCAGGACGGCGTGGAGTATGTCGTGGTGCACAAGAAGCTGAACCCGCATCGCATCCAACACTGGCGGAACTACTTCCTGACGACGCCGCGCTTCGAGGACGATGCGCTCTTGGTTTTTCCCACAGCCCCCCTGAGCGGAAGGGACTTCACGGTCGCCGAGGAGCTAGCGCCGGGCGTGGGGATCGTCAGCGCGACCCTGTCCGCCGAGTGTCTAGGCCCCGGCCAGCCTTTCTGGGTGGATGTTGGATGGGGGGCGATCGCGTCGCCCCACAAGGATTGGGCCGTCAGGTTGAGGCTGGTTTCGGAGACGGGGACGACATGGCTTGATCAGAGTGAGACGCTTTCCGAGGTCTGGCCTACAGGGGAATGGCCCGCCAACACGATCGCGAAAGCGCGCTACAGGGTGGATAGCGACGTCGGGACACCCTCGGGTGTCTACCGCGTAATGCTCTCACTGACGGATCTCTCGTCTCCGGCAGGGCATGGACGAGAAACCCACCTGGGCGACCTGACCGTGAGTCGCGAGAGATGTAGGGCTTTCGCCCCGCGAGGCAGCACAGGTGTGAACGCGCTGTTCGGCAGTAAGCTTCGCCTCCTTGGCTATCGGCTTCGGCATCGCGAGGACGGAGGACCGGTGCCGGGAATGGATCTCACACTCCTGTGGCGGTCGGAGCAGTTGATGGATACCGACTATAAGGTGTCGGTAGAGGTGCTCGATCCAGACTCCGGTCGCCCTGTGGCTCGCGATGACGCCATGCCGGTTCGGTGGGCCTATCGAACGAGCTACTGGGGCAAGGGCGAAGTGGTGACTGATGTCATCCCCTTGTCGATGGAGAACGTTCCGGCAGGTCTCTACAACGTGGCCGTGACCGTCTACAATCCTGATAGCGGGAAACGGTTGCCTGTCTTGGATAGCGGCGGCGATTTGCAGCCAAGAGGGAGAACCCTGCTGCCAGATCAGGGCGATGCCGGTGTGGAATTACTTGTGGTCGAGGTCGGTGTGTCCGAGCACCCCATTGATCTGGCTTCCCTGGAGATTCCATACGGTTCCGAGAGAGAGATCATCCCCCAGCTTCGGCTGCTGGGTTACGATGTGACGCGGAAGGCACTGCTTGCGGGTGACGAAGTGTCTGTCCAGCTGTTCTGGGAGGCTGTGGCTTCAGTTGACCGGGACTATCGGGTGCGTCTGGCGCTGGTCGATCTGAACGGAGAATCGATCCTTCAGGAGGATTACGACGTCGTGGCCATAGACTACCCCACGAGCAGGTGGCGGGCCGGGGATATCCTTGAGGACTGGTATTCCCTGGCCACCGATCGCGAATTGCCCTCTGGAGAGGTCGCACTGGCACTCAATCTGGTGGACGAGGCAGGGGACTCGGTTCTCGCCGATCCTGTGAACGTGACCAGGCTATGGATACAGGGTGTCAAGCCAAGGTTCGAGAGGCCCCCTCTCGACGGCCTGCGTGACAGCGTCAGCCTGGAGGACAAGGTCGCCCTGCTCGGATACGATGCCTCGTCCTCCGTAGAGCGAGGCGGGAGCGCGACCGTGACCCTGTACTGGCAGGCACTGAGGACGATGAACACAAGCTACAAGGTGTTCGTCCATCTCTATGACGCTGCGGGCGCCATCGTGTCCCAACGAGACCGTCTACCTGGGCTAGGGGCACGACCGACGACCAGCTGGGAGAGAGGTGAGATCGTGGCGGATCGATACTTCGTTCGCGTAGACGGGGAGACGCCCCCGGGAGCCTATCAGCTAGCCGTCGGCCTCTATGATCCGCAGAGCGGCGAACGCCTGATGCCGTTCGACGCCGACGGGGAGAGATTGGCTCAAGACCGCATTCCCATCGGGTGGGTTGAGGTCGAGCCCTGAAGTCGCAATCTTGCCCTGAGCTACCCCTCACGCTACAATGGATCGTCCAGGCGAAAGCTGGTGGATACTCAGCCAACGATCTCACGTCTTAGCACGTTGTGATCGGTGAGAACCGTCGATGGAGGCGTCATACCCTTGGTAGCCAGGAATAGGGACAGGGCATTCCTAGTCGGACTGGTGGTCGTCTTCCTGCTTGCCCTTTCCGTGCGCGTGGCTCTCCCGGCCTCCAAGTACACCGTCTGGTACGAGCGATCGCTCGGTTTCTGGGAAGCGTTGCTTCAAGGTGATCTAGCTGGCACCTACCAGCGCCATCACCCCGGCGTCAGCGCCATGTGGATCGCAGGGGCTGCGATACGATTGTACATGGCCAGTGAGGGATGGTCTACCTCCGAAATGCTCGATCTACCCCGGGAGTTGTCTGGCCCCCAGGGCCTGCCCGTCCAACTTGGGGCGGCCGCGCTGGGCCTCACCATAGCACTCACGGTTGCGATGACCTATGTCCTTCTGTACCAACTGACGAACTCGACATTGGCTTTCGTGGCAGGTTGTCTCCTAGCGCTCGATCCATTCCACATCGCCCACAGCAACATGATTCATCTAGACGCCTTGCTGGCGGCGTTCATGTTGCTCAGCGCCCTTTTTCTGATCCGCTATCTCACGGGACGGGCGAAGGGCTACCTCGTGGCAAGCGCTTTCTTTGGCGGTCTTGCGCTCTTGACAAAGAGCCCGGCTCTGTTTCTCATCCCATACACTTGCCTGATCGTGGCGGTTGACCTCCTGATAGCAGGCCGATCTCTGGAGCCCCGTACCAGACACCGCTGGCCACAAGGGGTATCGCTTGTCCTTCGGAGCCTGGCGATATGGGGGCTCGTGGCTGCCGCGGTCTTCTTTCTGTTCTGGCCTGCAATGTGGGTGCAACCTCTCAGGACCCTGGGCACGATGATGGAGCGAGGGGCCCTGCGTCACGCCGGACAGACCCACCCGTTCCTTCAGTTCTTCCTCGGTGAGGACGTGCGGGATCCGGGCTTGCTGTATTACCCGGCCAGCCTAGCGTGGAAGACAACGTTCGTCACGCTTCCTGGCTTCATGCTGGCGATCTGGGCTCTGCTGCGGCGCGGCGGTCGGGAGGACCGCCGGGTCCAGTGGTACCTGTTGATATTCGTTGTGGCCTTCCTGGTGCAGATGTCACTGGGGGCGAAGAAGCTGTCCCGGTACATCCTTCCCGTCTTTCCCGCCTTGGATGTCTTGGCGGCATGGGGTCTCGTGCAAGGCGCTCGGGCCGGCAGTCTGGTGCTGAGCAGGCTGGCAAACGTGCAGGCGCGCCCTGCGGCTGTGACAGCAGTTCTCGTACTCGCCCTCCCACTCCATGCGGTCGACGTGCTGAGCCATCACCCTTACTATGGTACGCATTACAACAGACTCCTTGGCGGATCCAGAGTCGCGCAGCACGTGTTCCAGCTGGGTGATCAGGGAGAGGGCCTGGATCTGGCTGCCCGGTTCCTGAACGCAAAGCCAGGCCCGGGATTCGTGACCGCAGGTGTCTGCGATCCTGGGAACCTGATGTTCCGAGAGAACTTCGTTGGGGTCTCCAAGCCTATTAACCATCCCGACGTTGACTATCGCGTCTTCTTCATCAACGATGTCCAGCGCGCTGCCCGTTTCGAACACTGCACGGAACACTGGCACGAATGCCTCGAGCAAGGCCCTGTCTGGACGATGTCCTTCGGTCACGTGCCATACGTATGGATCTGCGCAACCTATCCGCGAGACATCGGTTCGTCTGCGGTGGATCGCCGCGTCGACGCACAACTCGGGGAGCACATTGAGCTGCTAGGCTATGCGTTGGATTCCGCTGGGCTGGCGTCAACTGGCGGTCTCACCGTGACTCTCATCTGGCGATCAGACGGCGATGTCGTTGCGGACAATCACGTCTTCGTGCATCTGCTTGATGAACAGGGGGAGCTGGTCGCTCAACACGACGGGGTGCCTGGCAGCGATCGGCCAACCTGGAGCTGGCAGGATGGAGAGGTGGTGGTCGACAGCCACCGTTTGGTAGTTCCAGAGGAGGCGATCGCTCCGGGTGCTTCGTATACCGTCACAGTGGGGATGTATGACCACGCGACCAAAGCCCGTCTGCAGGTCGCAATACGGGACGGCGCGCGTCCCGCTGACGATCGCATACGACTTGAGAGTATCCGTGCCACCTCACCTTGAGGCCCTCACCTTGAGGCCCTCTCGCAGGGCACGGTCTACCTGATGTCGGCAGTGGAAGACCTGGACGATGACTGAGCAGACGGCGCGGCTAGGGCTGGTGGCGATTCTGATCTGCTTCCTCGGCTTGGGCGCAGCCTATGCGCTCACCACGCCCACTCTGGAGGCTCCCGACGAGATCTACCACTATGAGTACATCCGCGCCCTGGTCGAAACAGGCCGACCTCCGGTGCTGGAGGAGGGAGGGGGGAGGGGCTTTGGGCATCACGCCCCGCTTTACTACGCCTATGGGGCACTAGTCAGCTTCTGGATCGATGGTGACGACCTGGACGAATGGCGTGACCGACACAATCCCTTCTTCGGGTACCGCTTTGGGGAGGTGGGCCGCGACAATAAGAATGTCTACATCCACCCGGACAGCGACGTGCTTGGTGGAAGCGACACATGGCTTGGCATTCGCGTCGTTCGTCTCGCCTCCGTTGTCCTGGGCGCGATCACCATCGGGGCCGTCTACAGGGCGGGGCGGGAGGTCTTCCCTGGTCGTCCAGAGATGGCTTTGGGCGCTGCTGGCGTCGGAGCCTTCATCCCTGAGTTCTTGTTCATATCTGGCGCGGTCAACGATGACAATGGAGCCACGCTGTTTGGCACGCTGGCCCTTTGGGCGATGGTGCGCCTGGTTCGAAGGGGAGCTTCTTGGCGGCGATGCGTGGGCCTGGGGCTGGCGCTGGGCATGGGATGGCTATCCAAGCTGACTGTGGTGGCGCTGCTTCCCACGGCTGCGTTGGCCCTGGTTGTCGCGTGGATGACCTGGCAACAAGCCACCCCCGGTCGGCCCCCAGCGCGGCTGGGACCGGTCGTGCAGCGATCGTGGCGCGAACTGGCCCGTCTGGGACTGATTACCTTCGGTGTAGCGGCTCTCTTGATCGTTCCTTGGCTTGTTCGACAGACAGTTCTCTACGGCGACCCGACGGGCACCTCGCGGGAGGTGAGTGAGTGGGGGCCGCGGGAGGAGCCAGTTGAGCTCTCTGATCTGGGCCCTGATCTCTACTGGCTGCGCACTTCTTTCTGGGGCCGCCTGGGCTACAATCAAATCCCCCTCTCTGACTGGATCTACGCCATTCTGGACATCGCGACGCTGCTCGCCGCTGCTGGCCTTGTGCGTCTGATTCTCGTCCGTCGGCGACGTTTCCCTTTACGCTGGCAGGTCAGCATTCCGCATCTGCAGTTCTCAGTTCTGGCTGCAGCCGTGCTGTTCACGTTCGGGCCCATGGTCGTGCGGCGGTTCCTGCGGCCGATGCCCAACTTCGGGCGGTACCTTTTCCCTGTCTTGCCTGCCCTTACCCTGCTCGGATTCACTGGATTGGCTGCCTGGCTGCCTCGACGCTACCACGGCGCCTTGGCCCTGGGTGCCACGGGGGTGATGCTTGCCCTCGGGTCAGCTGGTCTGGTCCGTTTCCTGGCTCCTGCGTACGCGAAGCCGCCCGTCTACAGCGCCAGCGATGCCCCAGACCCGACGAACCGGCTGGATCGGACCTACCTTGAGGCAGGGCAGCCCCTGGCGCGCCTCATCGGATATGACGTTGACCGAGAGGTCGTCGAGCCAGGGCAGACCGTGCGTGTCACGCTGTATTGGGAAGTGGTGGGTGAGACGGACACGGACTACATCCTGTTCGTGCAGGCATTCGGACGCCAGGGGGCGAAGGTCGGTCAGCGGGACACCTACCCGGGCCTGGGACATTATCCCACCTCGTTCTGGAAACGCGGACAAGTGATCGTCGATGAGTTGCCGCTTCCCATTGGCGCTGATGCCCTGGCGCCCAGTCGGCTTCGGCTGGATGCAGGCCTCTATGAGCGAGGAGGCGACAGACTGGCCGTTGTGGATGGGGGCATGGCTCCTGTCGAGATCGCAACGATCGGATGGGTGAGGCTCGCTCCCTCGCAAGAGCCCGCTCCGCCGAGCATGTCCACCGACTATCGGTTGGGCGATGCCCTTCGGTTGACCGGCTATGATCTGGAGAGGGAATCGAGCCGCACATACCTCACACTACATTGGTTGTGCATGGCTCCCATCGAGCGTGACTTCACAGTCTTTGTCCATCTTCTTGACAGCGATGGCACGCTGGCAGCCCAGGCCGATGGACAGCCAGTTGGCGGCGACTACCCGACATCGCTGTGGTCTCCTGGCGAGATCATCGAGGATCAGCATGTGGTGAACGCTGCTGCCCTTTCGTCTGGTGCCTACGACGTTCACGTTGGCATGTATCACCTCGAGACCGGGAGGAGGCTTCCCGTCACTGGGCCCGACGGCGTCCACCTAGAAAGCGACGCCATACCGCTGGCGGAGGTAGACCTCCCATGAGCGAGAGGACGGCAAACGGTCTGCTCGCGCTGATCGTTCTACTCTACCTTGTGCTGGGCGCGGCCTACAGCGTTGTGAACCCGATCTTTGAGAGCCCGGACGAGTCACTGAACTATGCAAACATACGGTTCATGGTCGACGAGCGTCGCCTACCCGTGCTGGCAGCGGATGAACCGACCAAGGCACATCATCCGCCTCTCTACTACGTGCTAGGTGCGCTGCTGACCTGGTGGGTCCCAGACGAGAACTTCGCTGCGATCGCAGAGCGCATCAACCCGTTTTGGATTTACCAGGTGAGTGAGCCCGGTGTCGACAACAAGAACCTCTACCTTCACGATCCGGCCCTGGAAGGATTTCCCTACCGCGACGTGGTGCTGGGTGTACATGTGGTCCGCTGGTTCTCGATGGTCTTGGGGGCGGGGACGGTTCTGTGTGTCTACGGAATCTCCCGCGAGCTGTTCTCCCGACAACCGGCGTTGGTCGTCTCGTCGACCGCACTGGTCGCCTTTAACCCGATGTTCTTGTACATCAGCACGTCGGTACACGATGATGCGCTTGCTAACCTCGTGGCGGCGTCTATGCTGTATGTAGCCACCAGACTACTGGTTCGCGGCCCGACGATGCGCCGGGCAGTCTCGCTGGGGCTGCTCTCAGGGCTTGCCCTCTTGACCAAGTTGACCTGTCTATTGATTGTGCCGACGGTCGGGTTGGCGCTCCTGCGGAGCCCGCACATCGGAGGGGAGCGCAGGAGATGGAGGGACGCGGCCCGCGTCGGGGGAACGATAGCACTCCTGGCGTTCATAATAGGGGGCTGGTGGTTTGTTCGCAACCAGGTTCTGTATGGAGAGCCGACCAGCATGGAGCGCCAGATTGAGGCCTGGGGAGGCACACGCGAAGATGCTCCCAGTCTTTCGGCGGCGGCCCGCGAACTGGGGTTTCTCCACGATTCTTTCTGGGGCGCGTTCGGTTACGGTCAGATACCTATGCCGACCTGGGCCTATGGCTTTACCCGTCTTCTGGGATTGCTAGCGTTGGGTGGCTTGCTTCTTCTGTGGGTGCATCATCGATCTGAGCGGCAAGGGCAGACTGCGAAGCCAGCGAGGTGTCTGCCGCCAGGTGGCTTTCTGACCCTCCTCAGCGCGCCACTGGTGGCATTCGTGGTCGTCTTCGTCCGCATGACCTTCATTGACACAGCGGATTTTGGTCGCTACCTTTTTGTCTCCCTTGGATTCCTGGCCCCTCTCTACGCCCTGGGTCTCGTACAGTGGGTTCGCCAGGAATGGGCCGACTGGCTCTCATATGCGCTAGCGGCTGCCATGTTGGCGTTTTCGGCGTATGCCCTGCTGGGCGTGCTATCCCCCCCTTACCGTCCCCCACGGATGGTGTCCATGCAACAGGCGCGGGCAGACACGGCCCGGGCTGACTTGCGGTTCGGCAGAGCGATACGCCTTGTCGGGCATCGTCTTGACAGTCGCCGCGTTCAACCAGGGGGCGAGATCCTGACCACGCTGTGTTGGGAAGCGATAGAGACGGTCGAGGAGGACTACGCGTATTTCGTGCACTTTCTCGGCCCGGAGGAGGCCATAGTCGGTGCGCGTAGTTCGCACCCTGGTCTGGGCCGGTATCCGACGAGCCGGTGGACCAAGGGTGATCGCTTCTGCGATGCTCTTGAAGTGCCTGTGGATAAGTGGGCCCCCGCCCCGGCTGTCTACGATGTTGAGATTGGGTGGCACAAGCCAGGTGAAGACCAACGGCTGCCGGCCTATGCGTCCGACGGGTCGTCCCTCGAGTTGGTTCTACTGGATCGTATCAAGGTTGCTCCTGAGGCATACTCCGCTGTGGCTGTACCCTCGCGCCTGGACGCTGACCTCGGGGGGCAGATCACCCTGTTGGGCTACGCTGCTGATGACCTACAGGCGATGGCGGGAGATCCTCTCTCGGTCACGTTGTACTGGCAAGCTCAAGTCCCTCCGCCGGCTGACTACACTGTCTTCCTTCATCTCGCCGCGTCCGATGGCCCTCCCCATGCTCAGGACGATGGTCAGCCTCGGTATGGCAGGTACCCGACGTCCTTCTGGGATGTTGGAGAGGTCGTGTCAGATCCTCGCAGCATCCACATCCCTGTTGACCTTCCCCCGGGCAACTATCCGCTGGTGGCGGGGATGTACCTTCTGGAGACCGGAGAGCGCCTGCAGTGGCTGGGGCCAGATGGCAGTTCGCGAGCGAACTTCGTGCCCCTGACCACGGTTGCTGTCCAGCCTGAAGGACTTTGAGATCGTCGCCATGTGCGGTAGAATGCACCGCATGGACGTGCGGTCGTCATCTGATCCTCGTGTCTTGAGACCCCGATTCGTGCAGGCGATCCTAATCGTGCTGCTTATCGGGTCATTCGCCGTCTGGCTGTTCGATCTTGGGGCGAAGAGTCTTTGGAGCGATGAAGGGCTGACCCTTCGTAGGGCAGAGCAACCTTTAGGTCTCATCTTTGAGAACGTCAACCTGATCCCCACAGGGCCTGACTACCACGACGGCTCTGGACCGGAATCGGTGGCTACGACGCCGGATCTACATCCCCCCCTCTATTTTCTGCTCATGCGGTTCTGGGTCTGCCTAGCGGGGAAGAGCGAGTTCACACTGCGCTTCCCCTCGGTCGCCGGGGCAATACTGGCCCTTCCGCTCCTCTACGCGGTGGCAACTGCGCTCTTCGGTCGGGAGACCGGGCTGTGGGCAGCGCTGCTGGGCGCCAGCTCACCGTTCTATCTGTGGTACGCACAGGAGGCGCGCATGTATACCTGGCTCGTCGTACTGAGCCTGGCGTCGATCTACGCGCTCCTGCCACTTCTGCAGCCAAGGCCACGCCGCAGGGACTACGCCTGTTTCACGATCGTCACACTGACGTTGCTGTACACCCACTACGCTGGGTTCGTGCTGCTGGCTTTCGAAGCTTTGGTCTACGCGGTGTTCCGCGTACGGACGAGCCGTCGCGCCGCCCTGTTGATGGTGGGCGTGCTGGCGGTGGCGCTTGTTCCGCTCGTTCCGTTCGTTTGGCGTACGTTGAACATCGAAGCCTTCTCGTTCACCTATCGTCCTTTGCCCGTCATCCTCCGGGAAGCTTGGAGTTCCTTCAGCCTGGGACCAAGCTCTCTGGTGATACAGCCGTGGTGGCGGTCGGCGCCCTTCCTACTTCTGCTAGGGGTCGGGGCGCTGATGCTGGATGTACGGCGGAGAGGGCGGGCGTTGGTGATGGCTCTCTCATATCTGGCAGTTCCTATCCTGATCCAGTATGGGCTCTCCTTTGTCAAGCCCAACTATATGAACCCGCGTCATCTGATGGTGGTGGCCCCTGCTTGGGAGTTGCTGATGGCCCAGGGCCTGACGACGCTCCGCAAACGGCTGTGGCCCCTGATGGCGGCACTGCTAGCTCTTGTACTGTTCTTTAGGGGACAGTCGAGCTACGATATTCTCAGCTCGCATCAGTTCTGGAAGGACGACATACGCGGAGCTGCTCAGTACATCCAGGACCGGTCCCGACCTGGGGATGCGATTGTGCTCCACCATCCTGTGATTCGTCTTACCTTTGACTACTACTATGATGAAACGTTGCCGGAAGTTGTCATCCCACGGTATGGTAACAACGACGACACAGAGCGGGCCTGGGCGGCATTCGAGGAATGGGCTCAGAGATATGACCGTCTGTGGTTCTTGTACGGCCCGCCGCCTACCTATTTCCCCCACGACTTCCTTCCCACCCAGGCCGACACCTACCTCTTCAAGGTGCGCCAGCAGGAGTTCGAGGCCTGGTGGACCTATGTTGGCGTCGCCGCCTACGATGACCGGGCCCCCATCCTTGACGAACTGCCACTCGCGGTGGAACCCGTTGACCACGTGTGGGACGATTTGCGCTTGGTGGGCCTTCGAACAGATGAAGGAACTGCCGGCGAGATTGTGTGGATGGATCTCTACTGGCGTGTCGCTGGCGAGTTGCCAACCGAGCCGCTTGAGTTGAGGGTTCGGCTGCACGATGAAGCGGGTATGCTGTGGTACGAGCGAGCGGAGGAGGCGCTTCCGTTCTATACCCTGGGGGAATGGCCGTCCGGTGAGATTGTGCATACCGAGTTCCGCCTTCCGCTTCCCACCGATCTTCCGCCTACCGCCTACAGCATCGCCGTTGAGCCGGTTGGGTTCGGAGATCCCAGGAGCGTCGGCCGGATCGAGGTCCATCGGTCGACGGGGTTACAGGATTATGGACGCCCACCGCTGGTGTCTCCGGGTGTAGCTGTATTCCACGGGCTCATCGAGTTGCTCGCGACCGACCTGGAGGGAGAGACGTTCCGAGCGGGGTATCCCCTCCTCGGATCTCTTACGTGGCGGATTCGGGCTGACCTCGGAACGGACTACAATCTTGTGGTTCGCCTAGTTGACCTGGACGGGATCGAAATCACGCGCAATGAGACGATGCTGAGCGCCGCGGGCTTCCCGACTAGCGCCTGGCTGCCGGGCGAGCCGGTGCCGGGACGTCTCTTCCTTACCATTCCTGCCGATTTGGGGAACGGGCGCTATCAAGTGCAGATCGGTGTGGTCGAAGCGGAGAGCAGACGTGTAGCCCCCGCGCGCCGATGGTTTGTCGAGAATGAGTGGTTGTCAATAGGCGCAGTTGAGGTAGAGGCATGGCCTCTGGTGACCACGTTGCCAGCACAGGTTGAACACCGATTGGAGCAGGTGGCGATAGCGGGAGGCGTGCGACTGCGTGGCTACGACGTGGCCAAGAGCGAAGATGCGCTACGATTGACGCTCTACTGGCAGGCTGAGGAGCCTCTGAAACAGAACTATCATGTCTTTGTCCACGTGGGGCTGCCCGACGAGCCGCCCCTGGCCCAGGCGGGCGGCGTACCCAGCGGGTGGACCCGGCCCACAACGACTTGGCGAGCCGGCGAGGTCATTATCGATGAGTACGCTGTGTCGCTCACCGACGTACCTCCCGGCGAGTACGCTCTCTCAGTGGGACTGTACGATCCAGATACAGGTCAGCGGCCTGAGATGAGTGTGGATGGTGAGATCGTCCCCGGTGGCTACGCGGTGTTGGAAGGGGTGGACGTGGAATGAGTGCGTCAAGCCAGTCCCGTCGACCTTGGGCATCACTGCGCAATCACCGGGAGCTGCTGATCCTCCTCTCGCTCTATCTGTCCGTATCCCTGCTGTATGGTGTGACCATTCCCATCTTCGAGACGCCGGATGCAAATGGTCACTATGCCTACATCCATGAGTTGACGGAGGGGCGGGGCTTGCCCGTACAGGGGGCCCCTTCCGGAGCGCGCGTCACTGGCTACGTGGCGAGCCACCCGCCGCTGTACTATTCTCTCTGTGCCGCCCTCACCTGGTGGGTGACTGATGACGTCGAATTGGCCGAATGGAGCTGGCGCAATCCATACCAGGCGATGGGGGATGCGAGTAGGACGGTTAACAAGAATCGTCTCATCCACACCCCGGCGGAGCGATTCCCGTGGCGTGGTACGCCACTCACGATGCATATCTCACGCGCGGTGTCGACGCTTCTAGGCACGCTTGCTGTGGTGTCCACCTACGGCATTGCTTTGGAGCTGTTCCCGGATCGGCGATGGCTGGCGCTAGGATCGGCCTCGCTGACGGCCTTCAATCCGATGTTCGTCTTCATCAGTGCACGCGTCAGCAATGATGCCGCAGTGGCGGCCTTCGGCTCGCTGACCATTTGGGGTGCCGTGCGGCTGGCGGTCCGCGGCCTATCCCCACGCGGGCTTGCCCTGACCGGGATATCCCTTGGACTGACCGTCCTCTCCAAGCTCAGTGGGGTCGCCCTTGCGCCTGTGCTGGTCATTGCGCTATTGTTCGACAGCCTCCGTGCAGGGCGTGAAGCCCAACTATCGGACGCTCCTTCACCAGTGATTGAGCTGGAGCCTGACCAACCACCCGAGGGGGTCGCCCGCAGCGGCGCTGGCGCTCGCCTTGCCCCCAATCAATGCTTGTATAGGATTATGGGTCGGTGGGCGCTGGTCATTCTTCCGGCCCTAGCTGTCGCCGGTTGGTGGTTCGTACGCAATGTCTTGCTCTACGGTGAGCTGATGGGTGTCGAGTCCTGGCTTAGCCACACAGCCACCGTGCGATCAGACCCGATCGGCGTACTGGACGTTGTCCCTGAGTTGGCCGGGTTGGAGCGATCCTACTGGGCGATGTTCGGATGGTTCAACATAGCCGCTGCTCCATGGATGTACCACTTCTGGTGGATTTTGGCTCGAGCTGCGGCGTTTGGTCTTGCGCTCCTTGTGGTGGATCAGTTCGGGTCACGCCGCCTGAGCCCCGGGTCAGGGGCGGGACTGCTCATCGTAGCCGTGGCATTACTCCTCAATCTCTCCTCAGTGTGGCGCTTCATCATGATCGTCTTGGGTTCACAGGGGCGTTACCTGATGCCCACTATCACGTCCATCTCTCTGTTGTTGATGCTGGGCATCACCCAGCTCCTTCCGGGCAGGCTATCGCTGAACCGGTGGGGCGCGGCACTCGCGGCGATGGTCGGCGTCGCTCACTTGGGGCTCACGCTAGTATCGCTGTTTGCATTTATCTTGCCTGCATATGCCATACCGCAGGTGATCGAGGAGAGCGACCTTCCACCCGATATGACCCGTCTGAATGTGTCATTTGCCGGAACGCCCATCAAGCTCCTGGGCGGCCACATCGAGGCAAAGCAGACCCAGCCGGGTCTCGCGGTGCCAGTGAGCCTGTACTGGCGCGCGTCCGAAACTCCCCGTCAGGAGTACATCACCTTCCTTCAGATCCTGGGGAGAGACATGAAGCCCATCGCTGGAGTGGACTGCTATCCTGGTGGAGGAACCTTTCCCGCCACGCTGTGGGAGCCTGGTGTCATCTATCGAGATCGGTATGAGCTCCCCATCGACGCCGACGCACGCGTCCCCACCCGCGCCGCGCTCCACGTTGGACTATACGACGAAGCAGAGAAGCGTATGATCAGGGGTAGCCTGCCCGGCCCCCAACCCTTGGAGTTGGTGCTACTCGATGTCGTGCCGATTCGCCCCCGTGAGCCCTTGTCCGACGATGTCCAGTATGAAGTCGGAGCCGCGCTTGGCGAGTCCATCACGCTGGTGGGGTATGACCTTTCCTCGGCGAAGGTGAGACCGGGCGGTACCATAACGGTCACCCTAGTCTGGCGAGCGGGCGCGCCCCTTGGGACCGAGTACACAGCCTTTGTTCACATGCTGGACGAGAATGGCGACCTATTGACGCAAAGCGATCATCCTCCAATGGGTGGTGCGTACCCGACGTCGATGTGGGATGCTGGCGACGTGGTGCATGACACCCACTTGCTAACCTTGGGCGGCTCTGCCGCGTCTGGTAGCTGTGCGCTGTCGATTGGCATGTACGATTCCATGACAGGTGATCGCCTGCCAGCACACAAAGGGCACGGGGGCACCCGCTACCGGGACGACCTCATCGTTGCCGGGGGGTTGACCGTCGAGTGAATCCCTCTGCCACGCGCCCCCTGAGACACTGGTCAGGGCCCGGGCTGATCAGAGACCTAGGGGACTCACCGCAACGGTAGGTGGCCAGCGCTGAGTGCTTGGCCTGACCGACAGAGCCGAGGGGCGATTAGGTGATCATCCGCACGGCTGGATCTCGACCGAGGAGGCGACGTAACTCGGCGCGCCGGCTTAGCTCCCCGCGCTGGGGACTGATCCTGATTCTTGTCCCCTACGTGATCGTTGGCTTCATCTACACCCTAGCCACCCCTGTCCTGGAAGCCTCCGACGAGTTCAAGCACTATCCGTACGTCCAATACGTACAAACGCACCGCGATCTGCCGGTGATCGACCCGAGGGCTTGCCGGGAGACGCCCTCTCAGTGTCCCTGGTTGCAGGACGGCGCGCAACCGCCTGCCTACTACGCCCTGATGGCAGCGGCGACGTCGTGGATAGACACGTCTGACCTACCCGAGGTGCGCCGCATGAACTGGCACGCGTTCATTGGGAATCCCGGCCAGCTCTGCAACAAGAACCTGATCATACACCGTGCGGAGGAGGAAAGGTTTCCATGGCGTGGCGCGGTACTGGCCATCCATGTTGGCCGCTTCATCACGGTCTTTATTGGTGCTGGGTCAGTTGTGATGGCCTACTTCGTGGCCCGCGAGCTGTTCCCAAAGCGTCCGGCGCTTGCATTGGGCGCGACGGCCCTGACCGCGTTCAACCCGATGTTCATCTTTGTCAACGCGTCCGTCAACAACGACGCGATGACGACGTTTGTCGGGTGTCTGAATCTGCTCGTCTTCCTACGTCTGGCGCGCGATGGCCTACGGGGGCCCCTACCGTTCTGGCGCTACGGACTGGCAGGGCTGGCAGTCGGTCTCTTCCTGCTGACCAAACTGAGTGGGCTGACCACCTTGATGCTGCTTCCGATCGTCTTGGCATGGGTGAGCCTTCAGCGTCGAAGCTGGCGGCCTCTTCTGGTAGGCCTGCCCATCGTCATTGGGGTTGCCGCCGCCGTCAGCGGCTGGTGGTTTGCGCGCAACTGGCGGCTCTATGGCGACCCCACAGGGCTCAACGTCTTTGTCGAAGTCCAGGGTAGGCGAACGGGAGTTCCTCTACTCCGGGACTGGCTAGACGAGTTTGTCACATTTCGCTGGACCTACTGGGGGCTTTTCGGCGCTGTGGATGTCATGGCACCGTTGTGGGTGTACCGTCTGTACGATACGCTGTCGCTTCTCGGGCTGGCCGGATTGGTGCTGTGGGTCGTCCGGCGGAGAGAGCTCCGCCGTATGTGGCTCTCCCTGAGCGATCCGCAACGTGACGCGAGCAAATCGCTCTGGTGGATCCCGGCGTTGTGGAGTGCCTTTCTCTTCATGTCCGTCCTGCGCTGGACCTGGATCTTCTATTCGTTCCAAGGTCGCCTGATGTTCCCCAATATTGGCGGGATCAGTGCCCTATTGATGCTGGGGCTCCGCCAGTGGGTGCCCAGGCGGCTTCGTCCTGCGGTAAGCCTGGGGATCGGCGTGAGTCTGCTGGTCATCGCTGCGATGCTCCCCTTCACGTCGATTCTACCGGCCTACGCGCAGCCGGAGCCGCTCACACTATCCGATGTGCCGGAGAGGGCCCGCGTGGATCCGGTGGACGTGGGCCGCGTGGCCCGCGTTGTGGGTTGGGAGTTTGAGGAGCAGACAGTTCCGGCTGACGTAGCTGCCAAGGGGGATGCTGCCGTCCACCTGGTGGTATACTGGCAGGCGGTGTCGCCCGACGGAGGAGATTATGTGAGCTTCGCTCGCCTCCTGGGGCGCGATTACGAGTTGGCGGGAGAGATCAACCGGCGGCCCGCCTGTGGGATGGTGCCCACCGACTTGTGGCTGCCTGGCCAAGTCTGGCGTGATCCATATCGCATCCCGGTCGTGGAGGACGCCCGTGCACCCAACCGCTTGCGTGTGGAAGTAGGGCTATACAGTCCGAAGGTAGGAGAGACACTGGGAGCGATCCAAGTCGGAGAGGCAAAACTGGCTCCCCCTCGGCAGTCGCCCGAAGTCGAACATCCCTTGATAGTTGAACTATCCGACGGGGTCACGCTCCTGGGGTACGACTTCGTGCCAGAGGAGGCAAATGCGGGTGAGACGATCACATTGACGCTCTACTGGGAGGTGCGGCAATCGCCCTCCGTGGATTACCAGGTCTTCGTCCACATGCTGGGAGAGGGGTCAGAGCCCCTGGCGCAGGGTGACGGTCCGCCGCTGATGGGCGACTATCCGACATCGATGTGGGGGGCCGGGGAGACCATCGCCGATCCACATCCAGTTTTGCTGCCTGACGGCCTACCGACGGGTCAGTATCGCCTGACGGTAGGCATGTACGAGCTACAGACGCTGAGGCGCCTGACGCGCCTGGATGGGAAGGGCGACAGTGTCGAGATTCCCGGGTCTATCGTGGTCCGGTGACGCGCTGGACACAGAGGCATGCGGCGGGCGCTCCCCGGCTCGGCTCGTTTTTCAAGGCCACAAGTTGCACCCAAGCTCAGCCGCGGTGCGTGCGCACCACTCAGAGTCCAAGACACTCTTCGCCCTAGCCCGGCGCAGCCGGGCCGCACGGCGCAGCCGGGCCGCACGGCGCAGCGGGGCCGCACGGCGCAGCCGGGCCGCACGGCGCAGCGGGGCCGCACGGCGCAGCCGGCCGTCATTCCGACCGGAGCGAAGCGAAGTGGAGGAATCTCCCGCCCCCGACCAACGAGATTCCTCGACGCCCTGCGGTCCCTTCGACTGCGCTCAGGGCAGGCTCCTCGAAATGACGAGTTCCTCGGTAGCAATGAGGTATTGAGCCCTGTCGAGAGCCGGTACGCACCTACTGGCGTGCATCGGCCTGGGGTGCTCAGTCGCGCTCTTCCCGCGGAACTGAGCTGTCGCTGAACAACTCGCTATGGAGAATTGTCCAAGCGGATACGAGCGGACGGCGCATCTCTACGATCTGTTCGATGACAAAGAGAACGCCGGTTTCTTTGCACACTATGCCCAGCGTGCTGGTGAGATTCTGGACGTGGGGGCTGGTACAGGGCGGATTGCTATTGCCCTCGCCGAGCGGGGCATCTCCCTCGTGTGCGTGGAGCCCTCGCCTGCCATGCGGTCCGAATTCCAGAGGAAGCTGGCCCGCCGGCCGGATCTTCAGCATCGGATCGCAGTGGTGCCTGGCGACGCCGCATCCTTCCAACTAGAGTACACGCTACCGGCAGCGTTCCTCTCGGGCAGCTTCGATCACTTCCGTGATGGTCAGGAGCGACTGGCGTCGTTGCGCAACATACGGCGGCATCTGGCACCAGGTGGCACGCTTGTGTTCGACGTGTTCCTCGGGCTGATGGGAGACTCCCCTCTCACGCCAGCCGGTCGCGTTCAGAGGGCAGGAGTGGATTACCGACGACTGGTCGGCAGGCGGACGTTGCCCGGTCAGAAGGTGGAGGTCAGACTCGTGTTCGAAGTCTATCGGAGGGGAGCACCGGTGGACCGGATCGAAGAAGTGTCGGTGGTTGGGGTCGTGGACCGCAGTCAGGTTCACGGCGTGCTGGCGGAGGCGGGGTTCTCCGTACGGCGCGAGTTCTCTGACTACGATTTCACGCCCTACCACGATGGTGACCGACTCCTGATTGTAGAGGCTATGTGCCGACAGCCGTGACCGGTCCCACCCATGGCCAATGAGGAGCACCCTCCTAATGTGCCGTGAGCAGGCCAGTGCGCTCTGTTCGAGAGAGGACGGTGCTCGCAAGACCGGTCACGACACAGTGCTTGGGGCGCGCGGAGGGCTTCCGGGAGTCAACCTGAGTGGTCGAACGCGCTGCGTGGTGATATAATCCAGTTTACCACGCGCTGGTCGTTGCGTATTCTGGGCGGTGCGCCCAGCACAGGTCACGGCTCGGCTGCACTTCAAGCGTCGGACGTAGACGCAGACTAGCTTCCCACACTGGCGTCCGGCCTCAGATGACGGGGCCCAGCCGGACCGTTTGACTCAGTACGGGGGTGACCGATGTCTGAACTCTCTGTCCGTCGACCAGCTGTCGCGGGACAGTTCTACCCGGCCAATCCTGACCGCTTGCGGCGCGAGATCGCCAAGTACATCGACCAGGCGTCACTGCCGCCCGGTCTAGGCATGGTGCGGGCAGTCATAGCCCCTCACGCGGGGACGATCTACTCAGGGCCAACAGCAGGCTACGCGTTCAAGGCGCTGAGGCAGGTTGCAGATGATGTGGCGACCGTGTTCCTCCTCGGACCGGCCCATCGCGTTCCCGTGGAAGGCGTGGCGTTGGGGAGCTACAGCGCTTTCCGCACCCCTCTAGGCGATGTGCCCGTCGACGTCGACCGTGTCTCCGATATGCTGGACTGCCCCTCGCTGTATTCGCGCTCGTCTGGCGCTCACGATTTCGAGCATTGCCTGGAAGTTGAGGTTCCATTCCTACAGGTGGTCTTATCCGACTTCCAGCTGGTTCCCATGTTGTTCGGTCGGGTGGCTCCCAGGAAGGTCGCGGCCGACTTAGTTGACCGCGTTAGACATGGTGACCTGGTTGTCGTCTCGAGTGACCTGAGTCATTTCTACTCCTATGAGGCGGCACGCAAACTTGACCAGGGCTTCTTGAATGCGCTGCTGGGGGGAGATGAGCGCAACGTTGGGGCAGGCGAGGCCTGCGGTAGGGCTCCGGTGGCCACGCTGATGGATATGGCGGAACGTCTGAAGTGGGAACCGCATCTGCTGGATTACCGGACCTCGGGCGATACGGCTGGAGATAGGTCTCGCGTGGTGGGCTATGCCTCGATTGCCTACACCAGTTGACGTCCGGCGCCAGGAATAGGGGGCCAGCGTGTCACTTTCCCCAGAGGAGAAAACGGTACTGCTCCAGCTCGCTCGAGAGTCGATCGAGTCCGTCGCTCGCGGACAAAATCCCCCACGGGTGGACACTGATGCCGTGCCAAAGACCCTTCAGCGGCCTGGTGCCAGCTTCGTCACGTTGAACGAGGCAGGGAACCTTCGGGGGTGCGTGGGGTCTCTGGAGGCACGGCGTCCCCTAGTGCTAGATGTGCAGGAGAACGGGCTGGGCGCGGCCTTTCGCGACCCACGATTCGCCCCCGTCCGACTGGAGGAAGTCCCCGGTCTGCACATCGAGGTTTCGGTGCTGAGCGAGCCCAGGCGTCTGGCCTATGGCAGCACTCAAGAGCTTCTGGACAACATCCGGCCGGGTGTGGATGGTGTGGTGATCGAGAAGGATTGGCATCGGGCGACGTTTCTCCCACAGGTTTGGGAGAAACTGCCGGAGAAGGACCAGTTCATGGAACGGTTGTGCCTCAAGGCGGGCCTACCCGCAGATGCCTATCGTCGCGGGGATCTCGACGTGTTCACCTACCAAGTGGAGAAGTTCTCTGAATGAGAGAGGGCTGGCGCGCGGCGTACAGCTTTCGCCAGCATACGACTATTCGACGACGATCTCGATGGCGCGCTCTCCCTGTGGCAGGACCTCGAAGAACAGGTTGCCAACCTTGAACGGCAGGGCATTCCCATCTCCGTCGGCCACTGTCACTGCGTCTCGGCGATCCTCCCGGTTCCACGTACAATCGTAGCGCTTGCCGTCTCGAAAGAGGATCGCTGGCCGATAGGGATTGTCCTCGTCCCACAGCGCCCAGCGGATCGACAGCGAACCGCTGTGCGGGTCTTCAACGATGTCGGTATTCCACTGGGGCACATAGAGCACCACGACATTGGCTGAGCTCAGCTGCTGCCCACTGAGTGCATCAAGGTGGGCCGCGCCGTCGGACCAGCGCAGAAACCGTTCGCTTGCCTCGTCGTAGCGCCATTCGGCGTCGAGTCGATACCACGGGATGCGGATCGTGCTGGCAGGGCCGCTAGCCTCCATGTCAGGTCCGGGCGTCTCGGAGAACACCATCGCCGGGAGCTCCTGTCTACCCTCTATCCCACGCACAGCTGCCCACTCGCGCACCAGGGCCGGGCTGGTGTACATCGTGTGCTCTAGGGGTACGTCGCGACTGTAGTCTCTGTAGAAGGGACGTGGCTCTATCGTCTCCGGGAGGCTATCAGACACAACCCAGTCAGGATACAGGTCTGAGTCGCGGAAGAGGGCCACGACACCATTACTGAAGCCAGAGTTGGCGAAGACGGCGCGGTACATCGCTGGAATCTCCAGGTCGATGATGCGGCCGCTGCGCACCGGACCGACGCGTTCCGGGGAATCCCCGAGAAAGACGGCGGTCCAGCGCGTGGCGAACCAACCTTCGTTGTAGTGCTCGAAGATGATGTCCGCGCCGTTGATGCCGGACTGAGGCCGGACGTACTGCCCAGGCCAGTTGGAGATCTTGACAGCCACCGGGACCCGCTCCAGGTGGCTCTGATCATCCACGACCTCACCGGTCAGAGGGTTGACGTCTTCAGGCCACGGTGTGGCGGTGGGCGTCACCTCCGGCGTCGCAGTCCACGTGGGCAGAGGTGTGGCCGTCGGTGGCCAAGAGGGTGTAGCGGTCGGTTCCGGCGTTGGCGGGGCCTTCGTCCGGGTTGGAGTGGGGGTCACCGGAGCCGTGCTACCCAGGCAACCACCCAGCGCGGCTGACACAAGCGCCAGGGCCGCCAGCGTGGAGGTCAGGATCATCAACGTGCGGAGCTGTCGTCTGTGTTGGGCGTGGCTCATTCCGATGCACCTCCATACGACCGCGGCATGAGGGCCGCAGTGCGCGCCGCAATGCGGGCCGCATTATAGCACAGGCGACGTCTCGGACAACCGAGCGATGCCTCGGACAACCGAGTGGCGTCACAGGGACCCCCTGGATCGCCCTGCCCCGATTCGTTGTCGCTGAGTTGGAAAGATGCTATAATCGATATTCGTGCATATGCATTCTGCACAGACCATCATTTGAGGAGCAGACCATGGTAACGAGAGTACCGGAGTCGATGGATCTGACCCAAGCGATCCAGACGCTGAAATGGCTTGACGGGGAGCGTCTTCAGGATAGGGCGACGATCGCCAAGCTAGAGGAGCGCTTGCAGGAGCAGGGGCGGCAGCTGGCGCGCCAATCGGCCCAGATCGGTGATCTACGGTCTTCGCTGGCCAGCGTCGAAGGGGTACTCTCGAAGGTCGATGATTTCGAGCAGATGGTCGCCAACTTCAAGAAGGAGCTGACATATCAGCTCTCACAGCGCGACGAGACCTGGCGGAAGGAGAGGGACGAGGCCCAGCGTCTGCGCAGGATCGAGCACGAGGCGATCAAGGAGCATCTGAACCGGCTGGAGAAGGACCTCCGGGCCATTCCGCGCCTCGAAGAGCAGGTCGGTGCCCGGCAGGCGGAGGAGGAGCGACTGACGGATGTACTTCAGGGCCTCGAAGTCACGGTTTCTGACTTGGCGAAGCGGCTTGAGGAAGCCTCTCGAACTGTCGCGTACCAGGAGGAACGGAGAAGGGCGGACCACCGCCGACTCACCGAGGTCGAACACGAGCTACCCAGTCTCCACACGCAGGCCGACGCGCTTACGCAGAAGCTTCTTCTGCTTGAGCAGGGTATCCAGAAGCAACAATCGCGGATGGATGAGGCCGTGCTGGAGCTAAGGAGGTACGAGAAGCCCATCGAGGAGCTCCGGATCTCGGATTTCCAGCGTGAGCAGAAGGTACAGCAGTACCTGGACCAGGGTGAGGAGGTAGCTCAGGAGCTGGAGCGCGTTCGCGAGCAGACGCACGATTTCATTGAGCGGAAGCAGGCAGTACAGAGAGCGCTGAATGCGCTGGAGAAGGCCAGGGAGCGCATTGAGAGACGCCAGGACGAGATGGCTGAGAAGCAGCGCGTTGCTGAGGCGCGATTCGAGCGGCAGTGGGAGGAGTGGCAGACGGCGCGGGCGAAGGAGCTTAAGAAGCGCGAGATGATCGTTGAGCAGCGTTGGCAAGAGCAAGGTCGCACCGATGTCAAACAAGAAAGCCGGCTGCAGAGGTTAGAGGCCGTCGCGTCACTGTATGGCGAGCAGCTTAAGGACCTCTGGGAAGCCCACCGCACGGATGCGGTCAGCCTCATGAGCGCCGCGCAGGAGGTGTACGAGGCGCTGGTTGCTCCGATTGATGATCAGCTCGCGCTTCTCCGCGGCGAGCAGTAGGAGAAGGAAGTATGCGCGTCGTCGGCACCGCCGGTCACGTGGACCATGGCAAGTCGGCCCTTGTGCTAGCGCTCACGGGGATTGACCCCGATCGACTGCGCGAGGAGAAGGAGCGGGGCCTCACCATCGATCTGGGCTTTGCGTGGCTGACGCTTCCCAATGGGGAACCGGTGGGGATCATCGACGTGCCCGGTCACCGGGACTTCATTGAGAATATGCTGGCCGGGGTAGGCAGTATCGATGCGACGCTTTTCGTCATCGCTGCAGATGAAAGTGCCATGCCCCAGACGCGGGAGCATCTCGCGATTCTCGATCTGCTGGAGGTTGACGCGGGCGTCGTCGCCATATCGAAGGTCGATCTAGTCGAGAGCGAGGAATGGCTCGACCTGGTGGTGGAGGACATCGCCGACACGCTGAGGGGGACGGTGCTGGAGACCGCTCCGCTGGTCCCCACCTCAGCCCGTACTGGGCAGGGTCTGGAGGAGCTGCTGACCGCGTTGCAGGAAGAGCTGCTGGAGACTGCGGCTCCGGTTGACCGCGGTCGCCCACGGCTGGCCGTGGATCGTGTCTTCACCATCAGCGGGTTTGGCACGGTCGTCACGGGTACGCTTGTCGACGGTTCCATCGAGGTGGGGCAGGAGGTCGAGATACAGCCTCGGGGTCTGAAGGCTCGCGTCAGGGGTTTGCAGACCCACAAGGCGGAGCTCCAGCGCGCAGTCCCTGGCAGCCGAGTGGCCATCAACCTCAGCGGTGTGGGTAAGGATCAGCTCAGCCGCGGCGATGTCATTGCCTCACCCGGGTGGTTGCGCGCAACGACGCTGGTCGACGTACAAGTGCGGTACCTGCCGGAGATCCTGTGGGAAGATCTGGGGCAGTCGGCGCTGCGCCCGCTGCGCCACAACACCGAGCTGAAGTTCTATGCCGGCGCGGCCGAGGTTATGGCGCGTGCAAGGCTGCTGGGTCAGGAAGCGCTGCTGCCGGGCGAGACGGGCTGGATGCAGTTGGCGCTGCAAGAGCCGGTCGCCATGGTGAAGGGCGACCGCTACATCGTGCGCCTTCCGTCGCCGCCGACGA
The DNA here is from genome assembly GCA_050049955.1 of Anaerolineae bacterium. Lineage (GTDB taxonomy): Bacteria > Chloroflexota > Anaerolineae > B4-G1 > B4-G1 > SKLM01. The sequence goes on from JASFVG010000004.1 coordinate 28,952, forward strand.
CAATCGGTGGCGGTGTCGTCGTGGACCCCAGCCCCGGCCGCAAGCACCGTCGGTTCCAGTCTGATGTGGTCGACCGCCTGGAAACGCTGGCTGAAGGAAGTCCCCCAGAGATCCTGCTGCAGACCCTCGAGCGGCTCAGTCCAGTCGCTGTCGGGGAGTTGCTGGAGGCAAGCAGATTGGCGGAACGCGCGCCGGGGGCGCTTGCGGAGCTTGTTGACGAAGGCAAGGCAATCCCTCTCGCGACCGGTGATGATTGGGGCGGGAAGGATGTCCGACAGTGGGCCTCGAGCCAACGGATGATCGTCAGCCGAGACTGGTGGTCACGGTTGATTGACCGCGCCACTGATAAGCTATCCTCGTATCACGCCCAGTTGCCGCTCCGTGAGGGTATGCCTCGAGAAGCGCTGCGAAGCGGCTTGCGGCTAACGCCAAAGGTGTTCGACCTAGTGGTTGCCCAAGCGAAGGCGGAGGGCTTGCTCGTGGACGTGGGGGCCAGCGTCCGGCTGCCGTCCCACGCCATCAAGTTGACACCGGTGCAGGAGCAGGAGGTGGCGAGCCTGTTGGCCCGTTTCCGCCGCAGGCCGTATGCCACACCATCGGTCAAGGAGAGCCTCGAGGCTTTGGGCGAGGAGGTGCTAAACGTCCTGCTCAAGGGAGGTGAACTGGTTCCGGTTGGTCCGGATGTACTGTTCCTTCCAGAGACCTATGAGCAGATGGTGGGGCGGATTCGGGAACGGATCGAAGACGAGGGCAGCATCACGTTGTCCGAAGTGCGCGACATGTTCGGCTCGAGCCGCAAGTACGCGCAAGCGCTGCTGGAGCATCTGGACGAGACGGGCATCACAAAGAGGGTCGAGGACAGGCGCGTCCTGGCCTGAGCCATCGCAGCACCTGAACCGAGAGAGACGCAATGGCCAGCCGCCGTCTCTACTCCCTTCCCCTAATCTCCTTCAGTCGCTCAATGATCCTCTGCTCGTACCCGTAGCCCCTGGGTCTGAACCAGCCACCCTCGACCCCGTCCGGTAGGTAGCGCTGATCGACCCAGCCCTCGGGGTAGTCGTGCGGGTATTTGTAGCCATTCGACTCGCTCAGGGCAGGCGCGCTCGGTTCATCGCTCGGGCCGGGTTCTGCCCCATTGCCCATCGTCCGCACGTAGTGGTCGCGCAGGGCGCCGTGGAAGCGATCCCTCTTGTCACGCAGGTAGAAGGGCACAGGGCCAGCCCCGCGCTCTTTCACCTCCTCTAACGCTTTCCAGTAGGCCCCCACCGCGTTCGACTTGGGCGCGGTGGCCAGGTAAAGGGTTGCCATCGCCAGGTGGTACTGACCCTCCGGCATACCTACCCACTCGAAGGCCCGGGCACAGGCGTCGACGACCTGAATGCCGTTCGGATCGGCGAGGCCGATGTCCTCCGCGGCCAGGATGTAGAGGCGGCGAAGGATGAAGCGAGGGTCCTCGCCAGCCGCGACCATCTTGGCCAGCCAGTAGAGCGCGGCGTCAGGATCGGTGCCACGAACGGCCTTGATGAAAGCGGATACGGTGTCGTAGTGCTGGTCGCCGGTCTTGTCGTACCGCAGAGCGCGCTGCTGAATCGAGTCCTCTGCGATCTCCAGGGTGACTTGGATGAGACCATCCTGGCCGGGCGGTGTACTTTCCACCGCCAGCTCGAGCGCGTTGAGGGCATCCCGCGCATCGCCTCCGGCGACGCGCGCGAAGTGGGTCAAAGCCTGGTCCGCGACACGTATGTCGCGCGCCCCATATCCGTGCTCGGGGTCCTCGAGGGCCTGGATCAGGATGGTGACCACGTCGTCCTCGGCCAAGGGCTCGAACTGGAAGATACGGGAGCGCGAGACGAGAGGGCCGATGACCTCGAAGTAGGGATTCTCCGTGGTGGCCCCGATGAGGACGATGGTGCCGTCCTCGACGTGGGGCAGCAGAGCGTCCTGCTGCGCTCGGTTCCAGCGGTGGATCTCATCCACGAAGAGGATGGTGCGCTGCCCGTACATACCAAGCCGGTCCTTGGCCGCCTCAATGATACGCCGTAGGTCGGCCACGCCGGCGAGCACGGCGCTGATGGTCTCGAAGTGCCGTTCGGTCGAGTTGGCGATGATCCTGGCCAAGGTTGTCTTTCCGGTCCCGGGCGGTCCCCAGAAGAGCAAAGAGGAGAAGAGCCGATCGGAAGTGATGGCGCGGCGGAGGAGCCGCCCCTCGCCGACGATCTGCTCCTGGCCGACGAATGCCTCGAGGGTGCGCGGGCGCACACGAGCCGCCAGGGGGGCCTGGTAGCGCAGTTGTCGCTCGCGTCGGTGGTCAAACAGGTCGTTCATGGGCCGATAGCACTCGCTTTCGGGTGACACTGGAAGCCAAGCGGGATTCCACTGCCAGGGACTCCGCAGAGCTGGGTAGCAAGGGCATGGTCGTCAGGAGCCCGACATCGATACTCATTGATGGCATTCTTGTTCCAGAAATAGCATCGATGCTCCTGCTGAGCCCCCCTATCCGTCAGTCCAACATATCCTCGAGCGAGTAGAGGTTCCTCCCCGCCCGAGCCCGTTCACCCACACTGTTGAGGGGCCCTTGCCATAGGAACAGCCCGAGAGAGGGATGCTCAAGCAGGACCTACTCCAGCCTTCGGGTCCTATGGCCTTCGGCGGATCGATCTATGTCACGATGCCGCGATCATACCATACCGTAGGGCCGTTGGCAACGAGGCAGACTTGTGATAGTATCCGGAAAATCGGTCTGCTACTTGGCGTATTGGCCGATTCCCAGCGCCATTCGCGGGGCTCTAGGGCCGGAGGAATCCGCGTTCCTTTTCGTCCGGTCATCTTGTGAAGTGGAACTGCCGCAAAGGGGACAGGGTCTGAGATCGAGCATTCCTGTGTCAGGCTTGTCAGGGTGAACAACGAAGGCGGAGCCATGCAGTCTCGCAGGATGTCCATCACCGTCTCGCTGGTGACCTTGGGGATAGTGGTGTCGGGTACTCATCTCTTCCGGGCACGCGCCACAGTCAATGAGGCTCCAGCGCGCCCCGTGGTCACTGGCGTAGCACGCGGCGAACAGACCAGCTATGGCGGGTTACCAGGGCGCACGTTCTGGGATGGAACCGTCCCGTTGGAGGTGCCAGCACCGCCGCTGCGTGGCGGCATCACAGGGTTGGTCCCTAGGCGGGCTAGCGCCCCTTCCGACTGCCCTATCGATGGCTATGAGGAGAACGACACGTTTGGGGCGGCCTACGGGCCCATCAGCCCGGGGATAGCGCACTGCGGGGCGTACATCTGTCCGAGCGGCGATGTGGACTGGTACAAGTTCACGGTCGTCAGCGAGCAGGAGATCACCCTGGACCTTGACAGCTTGCCCGCTGACTTCGATCTGCGGCTATACGACCCGTCGGGCACGCTGATTGATGAGTCCGCCAGCGGCGGTACGTTTGCGGAGCAAATCGTACACACGGCGGGCATGACGGGGGACTACCGCGCCTACGTGTTCGGTTATGACGGGGCATACAGCGAAGATGACTACTGTCTGAGCGTCACGTTGAGCGAGGAGCCCACGCCGACGCCGACGGCGACGCCGACGCCGACGAGCACGCCATCCTGTCCCAGTGATGGCTATGAGGAGAACGACACGTTTGGAGCGGCCTACGGGCCCATCAGCCCGGGGA